>SFGN01000078.1 GCA_004556565.1 Lachnospiraceae bacterium
AAGAGGGAACGGAGCCTGAAAGGAGCAGCCAGAGCGAAGTTAAGCAGAACAAAGGAATTTGATCATTCAAAATGGGTAGGCGGTGGAATGCTCGATTACAGATTCTCGAATGCCAGAAGAATTGTGAATGACATCTATGCCGGGGAGGTGAGTGCTGATGTTTAGACCGGATTCAAACCGAGATAGAACGGATTACAGCGGTATTTTGATGCCTCCGGACGGATATAGATTGGACAGAGCAGTAGGCACTACATATTCACTTGACCTGGAAGCACTCACAGCTGTGGCGATATGTCTTGGATTATCTGAAGAAACAGATAGTAAGCTTATGCAAAATCCAATTGGTATGCTGAATGCATTGCAGAAGGTATCAGATAAAATCGTGCTGTTTTGTGAAGCAGGACAGATTAAAGTGCCAACAAAACCGACTGCACTATCTATTTTATTAGAGAAAATGGTAGTAGAGGTCGCACTGCCAAAAGATAGACAGCTTGGTCGATATCCGTCATTTCATCCGAAAACATGGGTATTAGCATATGTAAACGCTGAGGGAGATAAAAAATATCGTTTTGTGGTAATGAGCAGAAATCTGACTTTTGACAGGAGCTGGGATATCAGCTTTGCAATGGATAGCAGTAAAAATGTCAGACAGAAGAAAAAGACTCAGCCTATCTGTGATTTTCTGGATTATCTTGTAATGAATGTGCATAATACCAGCAATAATGCCGGAAAGAAAAGAAACCTGATTCGTGGATTATGTGCAGACATTAAGGATGTATCCTTTTCGCTTGAAAGTAAAATATTTGGCGAGAATTTTGAAGTGCTTCCAGTTGGAATTGGAAAAAATGCTTACCACATGCAGGAGGATATTTTATTCTGCAAGGAAAGAGGAAATGCCAATTCAACATTTAATGAGCTTGTAGTGATGTCTCCGTTTTTATCAGAAAGTGTGATTGCAGATTTTAACCTGACAGACAGGGCATTGTCGGACTGTAAGAGAACACTTGTTACGAGACGTTCTGAGCTTGGAAAACTCAAAGCATCAGATGTAGATAATTTTACCATCTATGCATTAAAGGATGAGATTATAGATGGTGAGGAAGAAATTTCAGATGAACTCGCAGATAAAAAGAAACAGGATATTCATGCAAAAATCTATCTGAGAAGGAAATATTCAGATGTTGACCTGTATCTTGGTTCCATGAATGCTTCCTATTCTGCAATTAATAAAAATGTTGAAATGATGCTGTGGCTTGGTACAAAGAATATGTATCTGAATGGGGATAAATTCTTAGAGGATATATTCTGTGGACCGGTAGGAGATGCAAAGAATCCATTTGAGCAGGTTACAGTAGCGGATGCTGTTTTGGAAACAGAAAGTGACAATAGAAATCTGCTGGAGCAGAAAATTAAGGACTTGTGCCGAGTGAAAAGGCAGGCTGTAATTTCAGAAGATAATGAGAATGCTGGAAAGTACAAGATAGAGGTTGAGTTCAGTGGTATTGAATCTGATAGTGAGGTTACAGTATCACCATTTAATTCAAAGCAGGAGCAGACATTGTCAGAACATATAGAGTTTTCAGAGCTTGAGATCTTGCAGTTATCAGAGTTCTATGAGATTACTGCAAGATCAGGTGATGATACAATTCGCAGAATTATTATGATCCCTACAAGTGGTTTCCCGGATGACAGAGAAAGTGCTGCAGTAAACAGTGTGGTAAAAGATAGGGCATCATTTGTTGAGTACATAGCGTTTGTACTTGGTGATGATTATGTAGCATCTATGCTTGAAGGAAAGCAGATGGGAGAATCCGGCTTTTTTGCCAATTCGAGTGATGCAATGCCGGCACTCTATGAAAAGATGTTAAAGACATCTGTAGAAGGGCCGGAAAGAATAAAAGACATTGGATATGTGCTTAAGATGGTTACAGATAAGGATATTATACCGGATGAATTCCGTGAACTGTATGAGACTTTTTGTAATACTTTGAAAATCAGAAGATAACGAGGTGATGTCATGTCACAATTTAATATAGATGAAATTGAAAAGCGTACCCTTTCCGGTCTGAAGGATTTTCAAAGAGCGACTGTGGAGAGAGTGGATTATCTGTTCCGGCATAATCAGAATCGTGTGCTTGTAGCAGATGAAGTGGGTATGGGAAAAACTCTTATTGCCAGAGGAGCAATTGTAAAGACAGCAAGACTTAGAATCGAAGAGAAAGATGATCTGTTTAAGGTAATTTATATCTGCTCTAATCAGAACATAGCAAATCAGAATATCAGAAAACTTGATGTAACAGGAAAGAATGCCATCGGCTCAGTATCAGATACCAGACTGTCTATGCAGCATTTAAAGATTACTGAGCAGGAAAATGATCCGCAGATAAAGGAAGGTTTTATACAGCTTATCCCACTTACACCGGAAACATCTTTCCGCATGACCACCGGAGGTGGAAGTGTGCAGGAAAGAGCACTTATGTATGCCATTTTAAGGAGAATGCCGGACTTTAAAGGACATGTAACTTCTCTTGAAAAATTTATGATAATGGATGCTGTAAAAGCATGGGATGGATGGGCAAAATGGAACTTTGAAAATCGTGTGGCAGAATGCGAAAAGATGACGAAGGGTGTCTATCCACAAAATGTGATAGAAAAAATCCTTAATTATCAGGAGTATGAAAGTATAAGGGACATGCTGCTTAATCATTTGCATGAAAGAAGATACAATAAACAGCTTACATATTCCAATTACTATGTGATGAATAAGCTTCGTGTGATGTTTGCGAGAATCAGTGTATCTATGCTTGAGCCGGATCTGGTAATCATGGATGAGTTTCAGAGATTTAAGTTTCTTTTGTCATCCGATGACAGTGAGCTTGGTATTCTTGCACACAGTTTCCTTAGTGGACATGATACAAGGGTACTTCTGTTGTCGGCTACACCATATAAATTGTATTCTACCCTTGAAGAGATAGATGAAAATCAGCTTGATGAGCATTATGCAGAGTTTTTTCAGGTTATGAACTTTCTTTTTGATGATGAAGTCAAAGACATTAAATTTAAGGAAGTGTGGAAGAATTATTCCCATGCTCTAAGTGAGTTGAAGGCAGGGGACAGTGCAATTATCCGTATGAAGGAGCTGGCAGAAAATGCCATGTATCAGGGAGTCAGCAGGACAGAGCGTATATCTGTCATGGATTCCGGTGATTATACGGATGACAGCAGCGTGAAGCATCATTTGCAGATAGATGAAAATGACATAAACTCCTATATACAGATGTCACGATTGTTGTCAAAAACGGATTCAAATCATTCTTTACCGGTAGATTATGCAAAGAGCTGTCCGTATCTTATGTCCTTTATGAAGAAATATAAGATTAAAGAGCAGATTGAAAAATATTATATAAAACATCCAGATGAATTTGGAAGTGAAAGAGAACAATGTCTCTTGTGGCTGAATCGCAATAAAATCAATAAATATGATGAACTGCCGAAAACCAATGCAAGGCTTGAGGCACTGAAAGAAAAAGCATTTACCGGCGGTGCAGAAAAATATCTGTGGATTCCTCCATCACTGCCATATTATGAGATGCAGGGAGCATATAAAAACAGCAAAGGCTTTTCAAAAATACTTGTATTTTCTGCATGGGAGATGGTTCCACGAATGATAGGTGCGCTTGTTTCCTATGAGGCGGAAAGACTTACAGTTGGAAAACTGGTACATCAGATAAAGAATCAGGATAAGAAGAATACGGGGTATTTTGCGGATGGTTCGAGACGATACCCGGTGGCAAGGCTCAGGTTTAATGTTTCAAATGGAGAAGTAAGAGGCATGAGCCTGTTTGCACTGCTTTATCCTTCAAAGACACTTTCTGATATGTATTTACCGATTGAGTCATTGAATAATCATGAATCATTAGAAGTAATAGAGAAATCTGTACGGCTGAAACTGAAAGAGAAGCTTGCGATAATCGAAGAAAAGTATGGTGATTCGGGTAACAATAAGGAAGATGCCAGGTGGTATTATCTTGCACCGATGCTCATGGATGGAGTCATCTATGCAAAGCATTGGATAGAGGATATTGTGTGGGAAATGAATACAGACGAAGAGGATACAACATCTGAGGTCAGAAGCAGTTCAAAGGATAAGAGAAATAAGGGCTTTATTGCTCATATTGATAAGCTAAGAAGTTATTTGGATGCCCCGGAGGAGATTCATCTTGGAAGAAAGCCGGAGGATCTTCTGGAAACATTGGTAAATATGGTACTGGGTTCGCCAGCAATATGCATTTATCGTTCTAATGGAAGAAGCACAGCCAGAGCAACATCGCTTGCAAAGGTATTTGTCAATAATTTCAATTTGCCGGAGTCAACAGCTATCATTGATCTTGCTTATGGCAGATGCAGGGATGATAATTCCCATTGGCAGAATGTACTTAAATACTGTAAAGATGGCTGTTTTCAGGCAATGATTGATGAATATATCCATATGCTGAAAGAAACAGCAGGTTTTCAGTCGGATGGAAATCAGTATCAGATTGTGCATGACATGATGATGGATTCATTGAAGATACATACAGCCACCTATATCGCTGATACTTATCCTGATTTCAAAAAACGTATTAACGGAGCTGACAGGAAGAGTGATGGATGTCGAATAAGGTCGAGTTATGCAGTTGGATTTACAAAGGATGCAGGAGATAATTCCAAGGTAGTCATGCGTAAAGAAAATATCAGAAATGCCTTTAACTCACCAATGCGTCCATTTGTGCTCGCCACAACATCAATCGGACAGGAAGGATTGGATTTTCATAATTATTGTCGTGTGATTATGCACTGGAATCTTCCAAGTAATCCCATAGATTTGGAACAAAGGGAAGGCAGAATCAATAGATTTAAGTGTCTGGCAATAAGACAGAATGTTGCTGATAAATATGGTAAGGCAGATGGTATCACATTTAAGCGAGACATATGGACAGAAATGTTTGAAGCTGCTAAAGCGGAAAAGCAGAATGACCAGTCAGAGCTTGTACCATTCTGGTGTTTCGGAAAAAATCAGAGTGTAAAAATAGAAAGGCTTGTGCCAATGTATCCTATGAGTAAGGATGAGGTTAATTATGAAAGGCTGATAAAGATTCTGTCTCTTTACCGGCTTACATTAGGGCAGGCAAGGCAGGAAGAACTTCTGGAGTATTTATTCAAAGAGTTCAAGGAAACAAGTGGATTGAAGAAATTGTTTATCGACTTGAGTCCATTTTCAAAGGGAAAAGAAGGTTGATATGATGAGAATACTTTTTTGTAACATAGCGTGGATGAAGGAGTATCGAGGAAATGAAGATGGAAAGGATATTCCGTTAAATGGTGGAAGCTATGTTGATGAGACAGGAGATGCTCATGAAAAATATAATTTTACACCGGTGAATATGGAGGGAAGGGAAGGCTTATATTGTCTGGGATTTTTTGAGACAAAATCACATAATGGTAAAGATGTCAATCAAATGCGGATTGAGAATATTGCAGGTTGTGAACTATTAAAAAAAGAAGAATCAGTAGATGATGTGCTTGTTGTTTATTGTGCAAAGCATCCGGCACATAAGTTTACGACGGTCGTGGGATGGTATAAACATGCTACAGTTTACAGACATTATCAAGAGGCAGTGTTTGCTCCAGAAGATATACAATATTACAATGCAATTGCAAACTCATCTGATTGTGTCTTACTTCCTGCAGGGATCAGATCAAGAAAGGTACAATGGGAAGTCCCAAGAAAATCAAATGGTTGGGCTTATGGATTTGGACGGGCAAATGTGTGGTATGCAAGTGAAGAAGATAGCCGGTTACAAGATTATCTTACGAGATTAGTAAAACAGATTGATGAATATGATGGCGAAAATTGGATTGACAAGTACGCTGAGTAATGAGGTACATATATTATGGGAAACGAATCAGGTGAATGGATTATGCATGGCATGAAGTGGGACAACCCGGAATGTATCCATTCTGTAGATGAAGCAATCAAGTATATAAATGAATTTGGCTTTTTACCATTATTTAAGAATGATATAGATGGGTTTTCACTTGAAGAAAGAACTGTTCCAGAGTACTGGTGGAGTGATAATCCGGAGATTGATCCATGGATGTGGCGGGCTATTATAGCAAGGCGGCATGATATCGTCTATGGAAAGTTCTTTGATAAGAAGGCAGGATTTATATCAAAAAAGTGGCTTCCTGTATTTGCTAATTATCGCCGGGATGGATATGATTTTGATGCATTATATGATGATGGGAAAGCACCTAATAAGCATAAAAAGATAATGGTCAATTTTATGGAAGATAATGCTGATTCAGAGATTTATTCAAATGAATTGAAAAAACAGGCTGGATTTGGTAAGGATGGAGAAAAGGGATTTGATGGTGCTATAACGAATCTTATGATGCAGACATATCTGTGCAACTGCGATTTTAAGAAGAGAGTGAATAAGAGAGGCATTGAATATGGATGGGATGTTGCAGTGTATTCATCTATTGAGCATATCTATGGATATGATTATGTGACTTCCTGCTATAAGGATAATCCACAGGACTCATGGAAACAGCTTGTAGACTATATGCATGAGATGTTTCCGGATGCAACGGATAAGCAGATAAGGAAAGTGTTAAAATAAAACAGTGAATTTTTGAGGTGAATATACATAAAATGAATGCAAAAAAATCCGCAGCTTATTGCAAGCTGATAGAAAATGTAAAAAACAAATATCTTAAAAATCCTATATACACAAAGAACCTGACACTTGGCTGGTGCGATTTACGTCAGGGAGAAGATTTGTGTCAGGAAATTAACCTATGGACATATTGGCAAGGGAGAGATTACGCCAAGAAGACACCACATATTAAGTATATGCTGATAGGTCAGGATTTCGGACCACCAGAAAAGGAAGAACTAAACGGTACGATTGCAAATGTCCGTAAGATGAATGATGGTATAGATGTGATGTTCCATGAAAATGTAGATTTGGAAGCAAGGGATTCACAGACGGATAAAAATATTGTCAGATACTTTGAACTGCTTGGTAAAAATGAAATTGACAAGAAAAAATATCCAGATTTGTTTTTCTGCAATTGTAATTTGGGCTATCGCAGAGATAAGTATTCTGGAAATATGACCAGAAAGATATTGGCAAATGATGCAGCCGAAATAAAATCACTGATTGACATTATAGAGCCGGAAAACATAATCTGTCTGGGTCTTGATACATCTGTGGTTGTAATACGAACTCTGATTGATAAAAAGTTTTCCTGCAATAGAGTATCTGAACTTATAGGAACTGGAGAACCTTATATTTATGGAGAAACATATATATACCCTGTAGCACATCCGGGGTATTGGGGTACAAGTACAAGAGGAGAGGATAATGTTATTGCAGATTGGAGGAGGATTAGAAAATAAGGAGGAGTCACAATGCCATTTAAGATTGTCCGAAACGATATAACAAAGGTAAAAGCAGATGTAATCGTGAATACTGCCAATCCAAATCCGATATGTGCAAGTGGCACGGACTTAGCAATATATGAGGCAGCAGGAAAAGAAAAGCTTCTCGCAGAAAGAGCGAATATCGGCAAAATTGCAAGAGGTGATATTGCTGTCACTGGTGCATATAGCCTAAATGCAAAATATATTATTCATACAGTAGGACCGGTATGGACGGATGGATTGCACCATGAATTTGAAATTCTGGAGCACTGCTATCGTAAATCATTGCAAAAAGCATTGGAACTTAAGTGCGAGAGCATTGCATTTCCATTAATTTCGACAGGAGTATATGGATTTCCGAAGGATAAGGCATTACAGATTGCTGTGTCAGTATTCAGCCAGTTTCTTACTGAAAATGAAATGGAAATTATACTGGTAGTGTTTGATAAAAGGTCTTTTCAGCTGTCCGGTCAGATTGTTGGGGATATTGATTCTTATATAGATGCTAATTACGTCAGAGAAATCCATAGAAAAGAGTATCCGTTAAGGAGCAGAAGAAGTACTCATGTAAAAGAATTGGCAGAAGAAGATTTCAATGAAGAAATGCTTCAAAGAGAAGAAGACAACTATCCACTTGAGGAAATGACAGATACTGGCATGACAGAATTGCTCATGCCGTTAGAAAATATTTCATTGGAAGATCAGCTGGCCAATATAGGAGTTTCCTTTCATGATAAATTATTTGAGCTGATTGATGAAGCACATCTTGATAATAAGGATGTGTGGAAACGGGCAAACCTTGATAGGAAACATTTTTCAAAGATTCAGTGTGATCAGAATTATCATCCAAAGAAAAAGACAGTAATGGCACTCTGTATTGCACTTCAGCTTGATCTGGAACAGTCAAGAGATTTACTTGCCAGAGCGGACTGGGCATTTAGTCCAAGCAGTAAGGTGGATCTGATCGTGCAGAAGGCTATTATAGATAAGCAGTATGATATTATGCAGCTGAATGTAACATTGTTTAAGTATACGAATGAAATTCTTGGAGTATAGGAGAAAATATTCATGAGTAGAGAGACAGATATAAAACTTTTAATGGACAATTGGGAAGAAAAACATAAAAATAATGGATATAAGCGTTTTATCAGAGATGGTATAGTGTGTGAAGAAAAATGGGAAGCACAGCATACACCAAGAGTATGTTATTTCTTAAAGGAAGCATACACTTCTAATGAAAATGGTTATAATCTGGTAGAAGATTTGCATGATTGTGAACGTCCATGGACTATGTGGAGAAAGGTAGCAATATGGACACAGGCAATATATAATGCATTTAACGATAATATCTGTGAGTATGACGATGAAGTATTACGTTCTAAGGAAAAAGAAATCATAGACCGTATTGCAGTGGTCAATGTGAAAAAAAGCAATGGCGGAAGCGAATCTGAATATGAAGATTTGAAAAAATACGCACTTGAAGACAGGCTGGAAATAAAGCGTGAATTGGAAATTATACAACCGGATATCATTGTATGTGGGAATAATCTCAGTCTATTGAAACTTGTATTAGGGGAAGAATTACAGAATGATGATACATGGGATAATATGTTGGCGCTTTGGAAGGATACATTGGTGCTTGATTATTATCACCCTGCTGTGCATTATCCTAATCGGGTTAATTATTATGCTTTAATGGCAATTTGCGATGTGGCAAGAAAAAAATATGGTACGCCAGTATGGTCAGAACAAAATGAAAAATATTAGAGAAATTAGTGTCGGTGCAATATTGTACCGGCATTTTTATTTTCTGAAAGTGTCGCCCAAACAGCGACCATATGAAGATGCCTTTTAATTATACTCATATTGTAACAGAGAAAGAGAGGTGCCGGAGTAATCCGGGAATTGGAGGCATATATGTACGGAGCAATTTTAGGAGATATTATAGGAAGTCCGTTTGAGTTTGACAGAGGTGATAAAACAAAGAATTTTGATTTGTTTAGTGAAGGCTGTGGCTTTACAGATGATTCTGTTATGACAATAGCAGTTGGAGAAGCTCTCCTGGCAGTCGGACCGGAAGCAGCAGTAAAGAAAATTGAAGATGCGGTAGCATCCAATATGCAGGATTGGGGAAAAAGATATCCACATGCAGGCTATGGTGGATGCTTCAGACATTGGCTTAAAGAAAATAATCCGAAGCCATACGGAAGCTATGGAAATGGTTCAGCCATGAGAGTGTCAGCGGTAGGCTGGCTTTATGATTCGATGGAAAGAACCAGAGAGGTAGCTAGAGCTACAGCGAATGTGACACATAATCATCCAGAAGGTATAAAGGGTGCAGAGTCAACTGCAAGTGCAATATATATGGCAAGGAATGGATCTTCAAAAGAAGAAATCAAAGCTTATATCGAGAGGGAATTTCATTATGATCTGAGTAGAACATTGGATAATATCCGAACCTACTACCATCATGTTGAAAGCTGTCAGGAAACAGTACCAGAGGCAATCATCGCATTTCTGGAATCCAAAGATTTTGAGGATGCCATACGGAATGCAGTATCACTTGGTGGAGATACGGATACGCTTGGTGCTATTACAGGAAGTATTGCAGAAGCATTTTATGGGATCCCAGCTGTGCTGATTGCAGAGTGTAAAAGCCGGATTGATAAGGGACTGATGACGGATGTTCTTGATGAATTTGATCATGTACTTGGCAGGAGCGTGGATACTTATTCAGATGAAGTGGATGAGACACAGGCAAATCAGATGATTGAGGCAGCAATCGACCAGTATTATATTCAGCAGGATAAAAATGGAATGCTGTTATTTATGGAAGTTATGGTAACAAGAATGCAGCAGGCAGGAGAAGTTATTGTTCCATATATCACGGAAAATCCTTTTATGTCGGAAGAACAGATAAGTAAAGTAAAGGCTGGTGACACGATTTCAGTCGGTCATTTTTTGCGGACAGTTCATACATGCTATCCTTTTCTGTTCTCTGCTCCTGCGTTTGCTCTCGTTTGATTTCTCCCTCCGTATCTTCTT
>SFGN01000017.1 GCA_004556565.1 Lachnospiraceae bacterium
TTAATCATCACCGAGTAGGATTCCCAAAATAAAACAGCCCCGAATTGACGGGGCTAATGTTTCACTTATTTTAGGACATTTTCAAAAATGCTTGACAGTAACAGTTGTGAATAAAAAATATCGCTCTTTCATAAAAAGGTTTTTAGTGATATACTAATATAGATTTTTTCTGCCGTGGCAGATTCTATTTGGAAAAGGAGAGAAAGACATGGCCGAATTTACACCAATGATGCAGAAGTATTTAGAAACAAAAGAACAATATAAGGACTGCATATTATTTTATAGATTAGGCGATTTTTACGAAATGTTTTTTGATGATGCAATTACCGTATCACGTGAGCTCGAACTTACGCTGACCGGAAAAAGCTGCGGACAAGAGGAACGTGCCCCGATGTGCGGAGTTCCCTATCATGCAGCTGAAAGCTATCTGACAAAACTTGTATCAAAAGGTTATAAAGTTGCTGTCTGCGAGCAGGTTGAAGATCCGAAGACTGCAAAAGGTCTTGTAAAACGGGAAGTTGTCCGGATCGTAACACCGGGAACAATTCTCGATACTCAGGCAATTGATGATAATAAGAACAATTATATCATGTGCATAGTTTATATTGCTGACCGGTACGGCGTGTCTGTCGCAGATGTCACGACTGGCGAATATTTCGTTACAGAGCTTCCGGACAGCGGGAAGCTTCTCGATGAGATTGCCCGCTTTACGCCTTCTGAGATCATATGCAATGAATCATTTTACATGAGCGGAATGGATCTGGACGACCTGCACAATCGGCTAGGGATCGCCATTTACTCGCTGGATTCCTGGTATTTCGACGATGATATCTGCAAAAATAAGCTCAAAGAGCATTTCCATGTATCGTCACTGTCAGGCCTTGGCCTTGAAAACTATGACTGCGGGATCATAAGTGCAGGCGCTTTGTTCCAGTATCTTCAGGAAACACAGAAAAATGATTTGTCCCAGATTACGCACATTACTCCGTATATGACCGGAAAATATATGATTCTTGACAGCTCCACGCGCAGGAATCTGGAACTGTGCGAGACTTTGCGTGAAAAGCAGAAACGGGGCTCACTTCTGTGGGTGCTGGATAAAACAAAAACGGCGATGGGTGCGAGGATGCTTCGTAAATTTATCGAACAGCCTTTAATCGAAAAGGCGGAAATCGAGAGGCGTCTGGATGCCGTGGAGGAACTGAAGACACACGCAATTTCCAGAGAAGAAATACGTGAATATCTGTCACCGGTCTATGATCTGGAGCGTCTGATCACGAGGATTACATACGGCACTGCAAACCCGCGCGACCTGACTGCGTTCGGCGGTTCTTTGTCCATGCTCCCGCCTATACGATACATTCTTGAAGAAATGAATTCTGAATTGCTGGTACAGGTTCGCGAGGAAATGGATACGCTGGAGGATCTGTGCAGCCTGATTTCATCTGCCATATGCGACGAGCCGCCGCTTCTTATGAAAGAAGGCGGGATAATAAGGGATGGA
This sequence comes from Lachnospiraceae bacterium, assembly GCA_004556565.1. Lineage (GTDB taxonomy): Bacteria > Bacillota > Clostridia > Lachnospirales > Lachnospiraceae > Schaedlerella. Next base: position 1,505 of record SFGN01000017.1, read on the forward strand.
TATAATGAGGAAGTGGACCGGCTGCGCCGTGCAAAATCCGAGGGAAAAGACTGGATTGCTAAACTTGAAGAAGAAGAGAGGGAAAAAACGGGGATTAAAAATCTCCGGATCAAATATAACAAGGTATTCGGCTACTATCTGGAAGTGACCAATTCTTTTAAAAACATGGTGCCGGATTATTTTACCAGAAAACAGACCCTTGCCAATGCCGAGCGATACATCACGCCGGAATTAAAGGAGCTGGAAGATACGATACTTGGCGCGGAAGATAAATTATATGCTCTTGAATATGATCTTTACTGTGATGTGAGGAGCCGTATAGCAGGACAGGTGGAGCGGATTCAGAAAACAGCGAAAGCAGTGGCCATGCTGGATGTGTTTGCTTCCCTGGCCGTTGTTGCGGAACGAAATAATTATGTTCGTCCAAAGCTGAATGTAAGCGGCAAAATCGACATACGGGACGGTCGCCATCCTGTCGTGGAGCAGATGCTGCCCGGCGGTACATTTATCTGCAACGATACTCTGCTGGATGATAAAAAACAGCGGATTTCTATTATTACAGGACCGAATATGGCCGGAAAATCCACTTACATGCGTCAGAGTGCCCTGATTGTGCTGATGGCGCAGATTGGTTCATTTGTTCCGGCATCCAAGGCAAATATCGGAATCGTGGACCGTATTTTTACAAGGGTAGGGGCTTCGGATGACCTGGCTTCCGGACAGAGTACCTTTATGGTGGAAATGACGGAAGTGGCAAATATCCTGCGTAATGCGACCTCGAAGAGTCTGCTTATCCTGGATGAGATTGGGCGGGGAACCAGTACATTTGACGGACTTTCCATTGCCTGGGCAGTCGTGGAATATATCAGCGATGCAAGGCTTCTGGGCGCAAAGACTTTGTTTGCGACTCACTACCATGAGCTGACCGAGCTGGAAGGAAAAATCAGCAATGTCAATAATTACTGCATTGCCGTAAAGGAAAAGGGTGACGATATCGTATTCCTTCGCAAGATTGTAAAGGGCGGGGCGGATAAAAGCTACGGAATCCAGGTCGCAAAGCTTGCCGGAGTTCCAGATATCGTTATTAACCGCGCAAAAGAAATCGTAGAAGAGCTGGCTGAAGGTGACATTACTGTACGCGTCAGTGAGATTGCATCTCAGGAATCTGCTTCAAAGAAGAAAGTTAAGTCAAAGAAATATGACGAAGTAGACCTGGCACAGTTCTCTTTATTTGACACAGTCAAAGATGATGATGTTCTGGAAGAACTGAAAAATATCGATGTTGGAAATCTGACACCGATTGATGCCCTCAATACCATTTACCGCCTGCAGAATAAGTTGAAAAACCGGTGGTAGAGTCAATACAAAACGACGGAAAAGGAGGAAGCTGATGCAGAGAATACAGGTACTTGATCAGATAACTATTGATAAGATTGCTGCCGGCGAGGTGATTGAACGTCCGGCTTCTGTCGTGAAAGAGCTTGTGGAAAATGCTATTGATGCGGGAGCGTCTTCCATCATGGTTGAGATTGAAGACGGAGGAATTTCTCTGATCCGTATTATTGATAATGGAAGCGGGATATTGCGCGAAGATATCCGCAATGCTTTTTTGCGGCATTCCACAAGTAAAATCCGAAGTGCGGATGACCTGATGCATATTTCTTCACTGGGATTCAGGGGCGAAGCTCTTTCAAGCATCGCAGCAGTGACGAAAGTGGAGCTTTTGACAAAAACAAGGGAGGAAGTATTTGGCTCCCGCTATCTGATAGAAGGTGGAAAGGAAATTTCTCTGGAAGATGCCGGAGCAGCCGACGGAACGACTTTTATGGTCAGGCAATTGTTTTATAATGTTCCGGCACGAAGGAAATTCCTGCGAACTGCAATGACAGAGGCGGGACATGTCCAGGATCTGCTGATACGGCTGGCACTTTCCCATCCGGACGTTGCATTTTTGTTTAAGACAAACGGACAGGAAAAACTGCGTACTTCCGGAAGCGGAAAGCTGAAAGAAGTGATTTACAGTATTTATGGAAGAGAAATTGCTGCAAATCTTCTGGAAGTGGATTATGAAAAAAACGGCATCTACATCAGCGGTTTTATCGGTAAACCGGTGATCGTACGCGGAAACCGTAATTTTGAAACATTCTTTATTAATGGAAGATATATCAGGAATTCAATTATTTCTAAAGCGTTGGAGGATGCATTTAAAGATTTTATGATGCAGCATAAATTTCCGTTTGCGGTACTACACTTTCAGGTAGACCCTGAGACTGTGGATGTCAATGTTCATCCGACAAAAATGGAGCTGCGATTCCAGAAACAGCAGCAGGTTTATGACATTGTCTTTGAATGCGTACACCGAAGACTTTTGGAGCCGGAGCTGATTCCACAGGCATCGGTAGGAAATGATGACGTAACGGCCGGAAAGAACGTACCAAGCGGCCGGGAGGAAAGTCCTTTCCTGCTGCGTTCACGGAAAAGAAATCCGGATACGATGCCTTCTGTGCAGCCTTCCTTTTTCACGGATAAGAAAAGGGAAGAGAAACAGGCAGAGACAAGAGAAGAAAAAACGGAATTGAAAAAAACAGAGATACAGGCGGGGGTAGGTAAAGAAAGTAAAGACGATAAAGACGGTAAAGAAGGGATGCCACCGGATAAGGAAGAGTCGCCGGAAGAATATTATATACGGAAAATGCGGGAGCGGGTATTGTCTTACCATAATCGTTCTTCCGCAGCAGAGGTGTCTGACCGGGGGCAGATTTTCAGAGGTGAAGCTCAGAAAGACAGGATACAGGACAGAGTGCGGGAAGCAGGAGACTACCGGATGAAGAAGAATGCAGACACATCTTCTGAAAATAAGAAAGACTTATCTTCCGTTGTAAGGGAAGAACCCTCTTCAACTGCACAGATAGAGATTTCCGGACAAAACGGGGGACAGATGAATCTTTTTGAGGATAAGTTTCTGAAAAGGGATATCCGTGCGGAATACAGGCTGATCGGGCAGGTGTTCGACACTTACTGGCTTGTGGAATTCAAAGAAAACCTTTACATTATTGACCAGCATGCAGCCCATGAGAGGGTTTTATATGAACAGACTTTGAAAAATCTGAAAACAAGAGAATATACCTCCCAGTATATCAGTCCTCCGATTATTCTGCAGCTAACCATGCAGGAGGAAGAGAGCTTAAAGAATCATATGGAGCATTTCCAAAGGATCGGATATGAAATCGAACCGTTCGGAGGAGACTCATATGCTGTACGTGCGGTTCCGGGAAATTTGTTCAGCATTGCAAAAAAAGATCTGCTCCTTGAGATTCTGGATGCACTTTCGGATGGCCTGGAGACCAGCATGACACCGGATGTGATTGATGAAAAAATCGCTTCTATATCCTGTAAAGCTGCTGTAAAAGGAAATCAGAGGCTCTCGGCGAGGGAAGTTGATACACTGATCGGAGAATTATTACTGCTTGAGAATCCATACCATTGCCCGCATGGAAGGCCGACGATCATTGCGATTTCAAAGAGGGAAATGGAAAAGAAATTTAAGAGGATTGTATAGATGAAACGACCATTGATTATTCTGACCGGCCCGACCGCAGTAGGGAAGACCAGTGCTTCCATCGGGCTGGCAAAGGCTGTCGGCGGGGAAATTATTTCTGCCGACTCCATGCAGGTTTATAAATATATGGATATAGGCTCTGCCAAAATCCGCCCGGAGGAAATGGAAGGAGTTCCTCATTATCTTGTAGATGTCCTGGAGCCCCATGAAGAATTCCATGTCTTTAGATTTCAGGAAATGGCTAAACAGGCGATGGAAGAAATTTACCGGAAGGGGAAGATACCGGTTCTGGTAGGTGGAACGGGATTTTATATCCAGGCTGTCCTTTATGATATTGATTTTACAGAAAACAGAGGTGATGATTCTTACCGGAAGGAACTGGAGCACCTGGCCGCCGTGCACGGGGCAGAGTATCTGCATTCCATGCTGGAAAAAGTGGACAAAAAGTCGGCGGAAGATATTCATGCCCATAATGTAAAACGGGTGATCCGCGCCCTGGAATTTTATCATCAGACCGGACAGAGGATTTCCGAGCATAATGAAGAGCAGAGAGGGAAAGAATCTCCCTATCAGTTCGCTTATTTCGTGTTAAATGACGAAAGAAGCCATCTTTATGAGCGGATTAATCAGAGGGTAGACAAGATGCTTCAGGATGGGCTTGTCGGGGAAGTGCGCGCCTTGAAGGAAAAAGGATATCGGAAGGACTTGGTGTCCATGCAGGGACTTGGGTATAAAGAAATCTTTGATTACCTGGACGGAAATTATTCTCTGGAGGAGGCTTCCAAAATCATAAAGCGGGATACCCGCCATTTTGCCAAACGCCAGATTACCTGGTTTAAGCGGGAGCCGGATGTTATATGGATCGACAAGAAGGCTTATCATTATGATGAAGAGGAAATTTTAGCCAGGATGATTCAGGAACTGAGAATAAGGGGAATCCTTGAGGGAGATTCCTGACGAAAAAATCGAAATAGGGAAACGGTTAAAACAGATTGAGAGAAATGGAAGGATAAATAAATGAAGGATAATACGGCATCAATGTATCAGTCACTTGGAATTTCAGAAGAGGTTCTGCGCGCCGGCGATGCGCTTGAGCAGGAGCTGCTGCCTAAGTTTCGTGAATTTGACAGGACGGCAGAGTACAATCAGATGAAGGTCATCCATGCCATGCAGAAAAACCGTGTGAGCGAAGGATGTTTTCATTATGCCAGCGGTTACGGGTATAATGATCAGGGGAGAGATACTCTGGAGCAGGTTTACGCAGATACATTTCACACAGAGGCGGCACTGGTCCGCCCCCAGATTACATGCGGGACACATGCCCTTGCCCTTGCTCTTGCTGCAAATTTAAGGCCGGGGGACGAGCTCCTTTCACCGGTCGGGAAACCCTATGATACATTGGAGGAGGTCATCGGCATCCGTCCATCTAAAGGCTCCCTCGCTGAATATGGCATCACATACTGCCAGGTGGAGCTTCTGGAAGACGGATATTTTGATTATCCGGCAATTGAAAAGGCAATCAATGAAAAGACAAAACTGGTGACGATTCAGCGTTCTAAGGGATACCAGACCCGCCCAAGCTATTCCGTTGAGAAAATCGGAGAGCTGATTGCATTTGTAAAAAAAATCAAACCGGATATTATCTGTATGGTAGACAACTGTTACGGAGAATTTGTAGAGACCATCGAGCCGTCTGACGTCGGAGCGGATATGATTGTCGGTTCACTGATTAAGAATCCGGGCGGCGGTCTTGCACCAATCGGCGGTTATATTGCAGGAAGAGCGGATCTGATCGAGAACTGTGCTTACCGTCTGACTTCCCCGGGGCTCGGGAAAGAGGTCGGGGCATCACTCGGTGTCATGCAGTCATTTTATCAGGGCTTTTTCCTGGCACCTACTGTTGTGAACAGTGCGCTGAAAGGGGCTGTATTCGCGGCAAATATTTATGAACGGCTTGGCTTTAGCGTGATACCGGACGGCAAAGAATCCCGGCATGATATCATCCAGGCGGTCACTCTCGGAAGCCCGGAAGGCGTGATCGCATTCTGCAAAGGAATTCAGGCTGCGGCGCCTGTTGACAGCTTTGTCACCCCGGAACCGTGGGCAATGCCGGGGTATGACAGTGATGTCATCATGGCAGCAGGTGCATTTGTACAGGGCTCATCTATTGAACTGAGCGCGGACGGGCCGATCAAGCCGCCGTATGCAGTATATTTTCAGGGTGGGCTTACCTGGCCGCATGCAAAGCTTGGCATTTTACAGTCTTTACAGCATCTCGTAAATGCCGGGATCGTAAAGCCGGAACAACTTAATAATATTTGCAGACAGGCAAATTGTCCTGGATGTGTGTAAAGTCAGAAACATTATAGCTTTAGAATAGATTTAATTTCGAATTGAAAGGCCGGGAAAATCAATGAATCGTGTATTTATTATCGGGGGCGGTGCTTCCGGTATGATGGCTGCTGTAACTGCCGCCGGTGAAGGAGCGGAAGTTACTTTGATAGAACATAATGACCGTGTCGGCAAAAAAATACTTTCTACCGGAAACGGCAGATGCAATTTCACAAATCTTTACCAGAAGCCGGATTGTTATCAGTCGGATAATCCCGGTTTTCCCTGGGAGATAATACAGAAATTTGACGTTGATAAAACAGTAGTGTTTTTTAAAGAGCTGGGAATTTACCCGAAAAGCAGAAATGGATATCTGTACCCGAATTCCGACCAGGCCTCTGCTGTTCTTGATGTATTGCGGATGGAAATGGATCGATTGTCAGTCCGGGTTCTGACAGAGACAAAGTGTCTGGAAATCCTTCCGAAAAAAAGAGAATTCCGCATAAAGACATCAAAGGGCAGTTTTTCGGCGGATTCAGTGATTCTTGCGGCAGGTTCTAAAGCGTCTCAGGTATCCGGGGCGGATGGTTCCGGATATACGATTGCAAAAAATCTTGGTCACAGTATTTTGCCGGTGCTCCCGGCTCTGGTACAGCTGCGGTGTGAAGAATCTTTTTATAAGAGTATTTCCGGAATCCGTGTGCAGGGCAGGGTGGAATTATATTCCGGAGAAATGTTTCTCGGAGGCGATACGGGGGAAATACAGCTTACTGCCTATGGGATTTCCGGGATTCCTGTATTTCAGGTAAGCGCTTCGGCAGTAAAAGTCCTTTATCAGGGAAAGCCGGTGAAGGCTGTGTTGAATTTTATGCCGGATATGAATCGGACAGAAATGGAAGAGCTTTTAAAAGAACGTATTCTTTCACGCCCGGAAAAGACGGCAAGGGATTTCCTGACAGGATTGTTCCCAGGGAAGCTTTGTGATCTGTGGATGCGTCTGTCCGGCATCAGTGGTAAAAAAACGTGCAGTATGCTGACTTCAGTAGAAATTAAAAAGCTTGCTGGCATGATCTGCGGCTTTGAAACGAATATAAGAGAAACCAATTCCTTTGAACAGGCGCAGGTCTGCTGCGGGGGCATTGACACGAGGGAGGTAAATCCGGAAACAATGGAATCACTTCTAATACCCGGATTATATTTTGCAGGGGAGATACTGGATGTAAACGGGCTTTGCGGAGGCTATAATCTGCAGTGGGCATGGTCCAGCGGAAGGGTAGCTGGAAAGGAGGCCGCAGATGCTTCGCGTTAATCAGATAAAAATCAGAGCAGGGCAGGACATTTCCGCGCTGAAAACTGCATTGCTCAAAACATTAAAAATCAAAAGCAATGAACTTCTGGATTTCAGGATTATCCGGAAGTCCATCGATGCAAGGAAGAAACCGGATATTTATGAAGTTTATACGGTAGATGTGGAAGTTTTGCCGCCAATCGAAAATAAACTTGTCAAACGTATGAAAAATATCGTACAAAGAGTTGAGGAACAGCCTTATGTACTGCCCGGACACGGCTCTGAGAAAATGACGCTTCAGCCGGTGATCGTCGGGAGCGGTCCGGCGGGGCTGTTTTGTGCCCTGTTACTTTCACAGGAAGGGTATCGTCCTATTCTGGTGGAGCGTGGTGCACCGGTAGAAGAACGTGAAAAAGATGTGGAAGAATTCTGGAGAACCGGAAGATTGAATCCGGCATCCAATGTCCAGTTCGGGGAGGGCGGAGCCGGGACATTTTCCGACGGAAAGCTCAATACGCTTGTCAAAGACAGCTGTGGGCGTAACCGTTATGTCCTCGAGACCTTTGTGAAATTCGGAGCACCTGAACAAATTTTATATGAGCAGAAGCCGCATATCGGGACAGAGATTTTGTCGGTTATTATCCGCAGGATGAGGGAAGAAATTATCCGCCTCGGCGGCACTGTACGTTTTCATACCCAGCTCACCGGGCTTTGTTTTGGCGATGCAAACAAACTTAAAGGTGTTATTGTTAATCAGGAAGAAAGAATAGATACGAACGTATGTGTGCTGGCTGTCGGACACAGCGCTCGGGACACATTTCAGATGCTGTACGGGCTTGGCATCCCCATGCAGGCTAAATCATTTGCTGTTGGGGTAAGGATTGAGCATCCGCAGAGCATGATTCAGGTCGGACAGTACGGAGAACAGATGGCGGATGCCATGCCTGCCGCGGCATATAAGCTGACGGAAAAACTGGAAAACGGACGGGGGGTATACACCTTCTGTATGTGTCCCGGCGGTTATGTGGTAAATGCTTCTTCAGAAGAAAACAGACTGGCCGTCAATGGAATGAGCTACAGTGCCCGTGCGGGTGTGAATGCCAACAGTGCGGTCATTGTTACGGTCACTCCTGAGGATTTTGGGGGGACTCACCCACTGTCAGGAATATCTTTTCAGCAAATGCTAGAGGAAAATGCATGGAAAGCAGGGGAAGGAAAAATTCCGGTCCAGTGCTTTGGGGATTTTTGCAGGAAGATGATAACGGAAAAATTCGGCGAGGTCATGCCTCAGACTAAAGGAAGCTGGAAAACTGCCGATGTCCGTTCGATTTTTCCGCCGGAGATTTCAGATTCCCTGGAGCAGGGAATCCTGCAGATGGACAGAAAAATTAAGGGATTTGCAAGGCCGGACGCAGTGCTTTCCGGTGTTGAGAGCCGTACATCCTCTCCTGTCCGGATTTTGAGAAATGAAGAAATGGAGTGTACATTCGGCGGTATATATCCCTGTGGTGAAGGAGCCGGATATGCCGGTGGAATCACATCTGCGGCAATGGACGGCATGAAAGCGGCGGAAGCAATTATAAAGAAATATCGGTATGAACTGCGCCCCTGATTTCATAGAAAATTAAGATTAGATAGACTATACACTATTTTTAAAGTGTGCTAAAATATACCGCAGGGTGGGTTGCGGCTTTATCAGGCTGTAGGTATATGAATAAAATTAAAGATTTGAATCCGGACGAACGTCCGTATGAGAAGTGCGTAAAATTCGGAGCCGAGCATCTGACAGATGCTGAGCTGATCGCGATTTTGCTCCGTTCCGGGACAAGAGGAGAAAGTTCACTTTCTCTCGCCAACAGAATACTGCATCCTGTTTTTTCACAGGAAGGGATTTTATGTCTGCATCAATGGACTTATGAGCAGCTGATGCAGATTAAAGGAATCGGGCAGGTGAAGGCGGTACAGATTCTATGTCTTGCCGAGCTTGCAAAACGACTTGCAAAAGCGGATGCGGGACAGGAGCTGAATTTTAATTCTCCGGAAACAATTGCCAGATATTATATGGAAGACATGCGGCATCTCAAGCAGGAAAATATGAAGCTTTTGCTGTTGAACACAAAAGCAAGGTTGATTAGTGAATCAGATATTTCCCGCGGAACAATTAATTCTACAGTGATTTCACCAAGGGAATTATTTGTCGAGGCTCTTCATAAAAATGCAGTTTCTATTATTTTGCTGCATAATCATCCGAGCGGAGACCCGACGCCAAGCAAAGAAGATATTCTGATGACCAGAAGAGTCCGTGATGCCGGAAATATGATTGGAATCGAACTTCTGGATCACATCGTGATTGGCAATAATTGTTATGTCAGCCTCAGGGAAAAAGGATTAATATAGGTCAACAGTTCAGCTGTCATGCAAGAACGTATGCCGTGGGCTGAACTGTTATAATATGCATTTATAAAGGTGGTTAAGATGAAGAAGAAAAAGCAAGTATCTTTTAAAAATAAATACATACTGATTTTTTTAACACTGGTATGTATTATGCTGATGCTTTTATCGGTTTTTTATGAAAAAATACAGGGACCGTTCCGCGTTGCCGCTAATCTTACAGTGGTTCCCATGCAGATGGGAATTAATCAGATCGGCGGATGGCTGGAAGATGCCGGTGAGAACTTTCAGACCATGAAGCAGATTCAGGAAGAAAATGAAAGGCTTCGTGAACAGGTCAATCAGCTTATTATGGATAATGCGAATCTTCAGGAAGACAAATACGAGCTGGAACGTCTGCAGGAGCTTTACAAGCTTGACCAGAATTATGCGGAATATCCTAAGACCGGGGCGCATGTGATCGGAAAAGATACAGGAAACTGGTTCAGCACTTTCACGATCGATAAAGGTTCTTTGGACGGAATCCGTGTAGATATGAATGTCATTGCAGACGGAGGGCTTGTAGGTATTGTTGTCAAGACCGGCCCCACATGGTCTACGGTACGTTCTATTATTGATGATTCAAGCAATGTCAGCGGAATGGTGCTTTCTACTTCCGACAGATGTATTGTCCGGGGAGATCTTACCCTGATGAATGACGGCGAGATACGTTTCGAGCAGATGGAGAATAATAATAATAAAATTGAAGTGGGAGAGCAGGTTGTCACATCCCATATCAGTGATAAATATCTGCAGGGAATCCTGATCGGTTATGTGAGTGAGGTGACGGTTGATTCCAACAACCTGACACGTTCCGGCTGTATCACTCCTGCTGTAGATTTTAAAAATCTTCAGGAAGTTCTTGTCATCACAAAAACGAAGGCAGACATTACCGGAGTGGAGAATGATAATTAGTTTCTGAAAGGAGTTAGCGTATGAAGTCATTGAAGTCAATAAAAGTGAAACGGTTTGTCATATCTGTGGCAGGAGTCCTTATCGCATATCTGCTTCAGTGTACATTGTTTGACAAATTGTCTCTGGCTTCCGTTAAACCGAATCTTCTTTTAATCATCACTGCCGCTGCCGGGTTTATGCATGGTCCGAGAAAAGGAATGCTGACCGGATTTTTTTCCGGGCTTATCGTTGATATTATGTTTGGCAATGTCCTGGGATTTTATGCATTGATCTATCTGTTGATCGGTTATGTTAACGGGAGATTTCAGCAGCTTTACTATAATGAAGATTTCCGGCTTCCGGCCTGTCTGATTGCAGGAAGCGAGGCCGCCTATGGAATAGTAATCTATATTTTTATGTTTATGCTGCGTAGTGAATTTGATTTTTTATATTATCTGAGTCATATTATCTTACCGGAACTCATATATACTATAGTAGCGGCTATGGTATTGTATCCGCTGATATTGTTTATCAACAACAAACTTGACGCAGAAGAAAAAAGGAGTGCAGGCAAAATTGGTTAAGCACATTTTAAAACGCATAAGAGACGCAGTCATGCGGATTTTCCGTTCCCGGTTTTTTGTTTTGATACTTGCATTTTGTATCTTATTTTCCATTTTGATTAACAGGCTGTTTTATCTGCAGATTGTAAAAGGCGAATATTATATGGACAACTATAAGCTGCAGATTAAAAAGGTCAGGGACATACCGGGTACAAGAGGATGCATTTATGACCGTAACGGAGAGCTGATCGCTTATAACGAACTGGCTTATTCTGTTACATTTGAAGATACCATTGCATTTGACAAAGACAGAAATGAAAATATGAACCGGATTCTCGAAGATGTCATAGAAATCGTGGAATCTCACGGTGACTCTGTAATCAGTGATTTCGGTGTCGTACTGGACTCTGCCGGTAATTATCAGTTCTCACAGACAAATGAGACGTTAAAGCTTCGTTTTATAGCGGACGTATATGGTAAAAAAACGATAGATGAGCTGAAACCGGAGCAAAAAAGAGCTACTGCAGCGGAAATTGTCCACTATCTTTGCACACATGAAGTGTATGGCTACGGAATTGATGATGAAAATCTGGATAAAGAATATGTTTTAAAGCTTGTCAATCTGCGCTATGCAATCGGGCTGAACAGTTATCAACAGTATATTCCTACGGTCCTTGCCTCGGATGTCAGTGATGAGACAGCTGCTGCCATTATGGAAAATCTGGACAGGCTGCAGGGGGTCGACATCGAAGAAGAATCATTGCGCCGTTATACTGACAGTAAATATTTTGCGTCTATTATCGGATATACCGGAAAGATTTCTCAGGAAGAATACGATGCGCTGGATGATGAACAAAAAGAAAGATATTCTTTATCTGATATCGTAGGAAAATCCGGACTGGAGCAGGCAATGGATGAAGTGCTGCAGGGAGATAAAGGGCGGATTGAGTTCTATGTCAACAGTGTCGGCAAGGTTACGGACACTGTAAATTATCAGGCTCAAGGGGTAGGAAATGACGTATACCTGACAATAGATAAGAATCTTCAGATACGGACATATCAGCTTATTGAAGAGAAACTTGCAGGTATCATTCTCTCAAAGCTCTATAATGTTATGAATTATGATCCGAGTGTTGCTTCTGATTCAAAAGAGATTATTATTCCCGTAGATGATGCCTATTATGCTTTTATCGGGAATGAAATCATCGATGAAAGCCATTTTGGAAGTGCGGATGCGGGCCCTGCGGAGCAGGAGGTTTACTCCATTTTTAAAGACAGGAAGGATGTTGTGCTGGAGGCACTTAGAAATGAACTAAACGGCGGCACTCCTTACTGTGATCTTTCTGCGGAAATGCAGGCTTACCTGGATTATACATCGATTACCCTTCTGCAGAAAAAGACACAGATTCTGATGATCGATGTCATTGATACCTCTGATGAGGTGTATCAGGCATGGACAACAGAAGAAAACATCAGCCTGAATCAATATTTGAATTATGCAATTTCGAAGAACTGGATTGACACTTCTCTTTTGAGTGAATACATTTCATCTGAGAAGTATTCAAACTCATCAGAGACGTTCCAGGCAATAGTGAATTTTATTATAGAATATTTGGAGGAAGATAGTAGTTTCGACAAACTTCTTTATAAATATCTTATAAAATCAGGAAGTGTTACAGGAACGCAGATCTGCGCCATTACTTATGAACAGGGTGTACTTCCTATGGATGAGGGAAACTATAAGGGACTGCGAACAGGATCTGTGGATTCATTTTCATGGCTGTATTCTAAAATTGAGAATCTGGAGATTACTCCCGGACAGCTTGCCCTGGAGCCTTGTACCGGTTCGGCTGTAGTAAGTGACCCGAATACAGGTGAAGTCCTGGCATGTGTATCATATCCGGGTTACGATAATAACAGGCTGGCAAATACGATGGATTCCGGATACTATAATCAGCTTGTGACCGGGCTTTCTCAGCCGTTTTATAATCGTGCGACACAGGAAACAACGGCTCCCGGCTCCACATATAAGATGCTCTCATCCGTTGCGGCCCTTACGGAAGGTGTTATTCAGGGGGATACATTTCTTGGATGCAGCGGTGAATTTACCCGTATCACACCAAGTCCGAAATGTTGGGTATATCCCGGAGCACACGGGGCTTTGAATGTTGTTGGGGCAATTCAGAACTCTTGTAATAATTTCTTTTACGAAGTTGGATATCAGTTGGGACTTGATTCTGAGGGAAATTACGACAGTGATATCGGAACGGACAAGCTGAGGAAATATGCGGAAGAATTCGGGCTTGGTGAGACTACAGGACTCGAAATCCCGGAAACAGAGCCACAGATTTCAGATGAATATTCGGTGTTGTCCGCGATCGGGCAGGGAACTAACAATTATACGGTCAGTCAGCTGAACCGTTATGTCGCGGCTATTGCTAATAAAGGGACTGTATATAAGCTGACACTTCTGAGTAAAACAACAGATTCCAACGGGAAAATTATTAAAAGTTATGAACCTGTTGTCACTAATACTATAGATGAGGTTTCTGATGAGACATGGACGCTTGTACATGATGGTATGGAGGCCATGATTAATACTTCTACGACCTTTACCGGGCTGCAGATTTCTATGGCTGGTAAGACAGGTACGGCACAACAGAGTTCGCTTCATCCGGACCACGCGCTGTTTGTCGGATATGCACCTGCCGAAAATCCTGAAATTGCGATTGCTGTCCGTATTGCTAATGGTTACAGTTCAACTTATACGTCAGAAATTGCCAGAGATATTGTACGGGTAAAATATCAGCTTGCTGATATTAATCAATTGATTACCGGAACTGCTGCCCAACTTGGAACAGCCATCAGCGGTGATTAATCAGGAATCTGATCAGGAAAATGTTGCAGGAGGAACATATAATATGGGAGAAGTAATTGTCATTACATCAGGAAAAGGAGGAGTCGGTAAAACAACGACGACTGCAAATATCGGAATAGGACTTGCACAGGCCGGGAAAAGTGTTGTGGTGATTGACACGGATCTGGGGCTTCGCAATCTGGATGTCGTGATGGGACTTGAAAACAGAATAGTTTATAATCTGGTCGATGTGCTGGAAGGAAAATGCCGCATGAAACAGGCACTGATTCGTGACCAGCGTTACCCGGAACTCTGCCTTCTGCCTTCTGCACAGACTAAGGACAAGTCCGCAGTATCTCCGGAACAGATGAGAAAATTGGTAGCAGAACTCAGAGCCGATTTTGATTATATTTTACTGGACTGCCCTGCCGGAATCGAACAAGGCTTCCAGAATGCGATTGCCGGGGCGGACCGCGCTATCGTAGTTACGACACCGGAAGTTTCTGCGATCCGTGATGCAGACAGAATCATCGGTCTGCTGGAAACGAATGGAATCAGAAGAAACGACCTTATTATCAACCGCCTGAGGATTGATATGGTAAAACGCGGGGATATGATGTCTGTGGAAGATGTGACAGAAATTCTTGCTATTGATCTGCTGGGTGTCATTCCGGATGACGAACAGGTTGTGATTGCGACAAACCAGGGGGAAGCAATCATCGGAGAGGGAAGTAATTCCGGACGTGCATACCGGAATATCTGCGGCCGTATTCTGGGGGAAGATATTCCAATCCCCGATTTCACGAAAGAGGACGGAATACTGTCACGTTTCAGACATTTATTTAAAAAGAGTTAATAACGAAAAAGGTTAGGAGGCGCGGAGGTTATGAGTGTACCTTCGGTTCAGATTGCAAAGGAAAGAATCAAATCTCTTGTAATTGCAGATCGAATGAAATGTACTCCGGATACCATTGAGAAACTGTCATCAGATATATATTATACGGTATCAAAATACATTGATGTCAAGCCTGAGCAGTTTCATGTAAAAATTACACGTTCAGATATTCTTATTAAATATACAGGAGAAAAGAATTGAAACTTTTTACACAAAAATTAAAACAACGATATCAATTAAAAGACTATAGATTCAGTCTGGTAATACTGGTTCTTGCAATCTCTATTATCGGTATTTTTATGGTTGGGAGTGCTCAGTCTTCTCTTCAGAGCCGACAGATTCTCGGTGTAGCTGCAGGCTTTGCCGCCATGGTAGTCATTTCACTCATTGACTATAACTGGGTATTGAACATGTACTGGATTTTATATGTGGTTAACCTTGTACTTTTGGTGGCTGTTCTGCTTTTCGGCGTTAATGTTAACGGGGCCACAAGATGGCTGAATCTCGGTTTTATTCAGTTTCAGCCATCGGATCTTACAAAAATAATTACGATACTTTTTTATGCCAGGTTTTTGTCAGACCGGGAGAAGAAGATCAACGATATACGGACAATCATACAGGGAATCGCATTGATACTGCCTTCGCTTCTGCTGATTTACAAGCAGCCGAATCTTTCAAACACAATATGCCTGGCAGTATTATTCTGCGTTCTTATGTATATGGGAGGTCTGAGTTATAAAATCATCGGTTCTATTCTTGCTGTTGTCGTTCCGGTGGTAGTTATTGTATTTATCATTGTTATCCAGCCGAACCAGCCGTTTCTTGAGCAGTATCAACAGAATCGTATTCTTGCGTGGCTTGAGCCTGAGAAGTACCAGTCGGACGAAGCATATCAGCAGCTTAACTCGATTATGGCGATCGGCTCAGGGCAGCTGACGGGAAAAGGGTATAACAGTACCGATACGACTTCTGTAAAAAACGGGAACTTTATATCTGAACCGCAGACTGACTTTATTTTTGCGATTATTGGCGAAGAATTAGGATTTGTGGGTTGTTGTGCAGTCATAATTTTGTTATTATTAATAGTAATAGATTGTATTTTAATCGGTATGCGGGCAAAAGACACCGGAGGGCGCATTATCTGCGGCGGAGTTGCTGCACTGATCGGAATCCAGAGTTTTATCAACATCAGTGTGGCTACCATGTTATTCCCGAACACGGGAATTTCGCTTCCTTTTGTCAGCTATGGACTGACTTCCGTGGTATGTTTTTTCATGGGAATCGGTTTTGTGCTGAACGTTGGTCTTCAGCCGGACAAATATAACAGTAAAGGAGAACATACAGCATGAATATCGGATTGATGGCCCATGACGCAAAAAAGAAGCTGATGCAGAATTTCTGTATTGCATATAGAGGTATATTGAATAAACATCATCTATACGCTACAGAGACAACCGGCATTCTTGTGGAGAATGTTACGAACCTGAATATTCATAAATATCTTCCGGGACATCTCGGAGGAAAACAAATGATGAGGGCACAAATAGAGAATAATGACATGGATCTTCTTATCTTTTTCAGAGATCCGCTGACACCCCGTTCCCATGAACCGGATGTCAATGACATTGTGCGTGTCTGTGATATTTATAATATTCCGATGGCAACAAATATTGCAACGGCTGAAGCACTTATTATGGCTTTGGACAGAGGGGATTTAGATTGGCGTGAAATGTACAAATAAAAAGAGAAGAACAATTATTATATGTTTATTCCTGATTTGTATATTTTTCCTGGGCGGCTGCAGTAAGCCTCAGGAAACGACGATAACTGAATATGAATCAGAATACTATAATAAGAGCCTGTATCACGGGAAATTGTTTGCAAAAGATTTGTGTACCGTATCTGAGAATGTGACACTGGACGGATTTACGAATGATGATACTTTATTTGCTGCTGGCTTATTTGACGTGAAAAATGAGAAGGTACTGTATGCGTGGAAAGTTCATGAACGTATATATCCGGCCAGCACGACTAAGCTGCTGACGGCATATGTCACATTAAAATATGGTAATCTTGACGATATTGTGACAGTAGGACCCGGAGCATTGGAATTCGAGCAGGAAGCACAGCTTTGTGGTCTTCAGGAAGGTGACCAACTGACACTCTATGATTTGCTTTGCGGTTTACTTTTGTATTCAGGCAATGATTGCGCTGTTGCGATTGCAGAGTATTTATCAGGAAGCGTAGAGGCTTTTTGCGGAATCATGAATCAGGAGGCATGGGAAATGGGGGCAACACAGACTCATTTTGTCAATCCTCATGGACTGCATGATACTCAGCATTATACCACAGCATATGATTTATATTTGATTTTTAATGAATGCATTAAAGACCGGAGATTTCTTGACATTATTTCACTTACCGGTTATACCGCATCTATTACCGGGGCTGACGGCTCGGTACGGACAGCGGAATGGATACCGACAAATTTTTATTCAGCCGGGCTGGTGGAGATGCCTGAAGGCATTAATGTTATCGGAGGAAAAACAGGAACAACAGATGAAGCAGGCGCATGTGTGATTCTGTTCAGTAAAGACATGGAAGAAAATCCTTATATTTCTATCATCATGGGTGCGGCAGATAAACCACTTCTTTATCAGAAAATGACGGAGCTTTTATTATCGGGCGTTGCTTTTAATTGAGTGAGATTTGAATACAATATAAAACCACTGTATTCCGTTTTTGGCGGATACAGTGGTTTTTATCCTGAGAAAGACCTGGATCACTCAGACATATTTCCGATTCGTCCATATAAACTGATCAGATACAAACCGCACAGTCCAACCAGTGTATAGATAATTCTGGACAGCCAGCTTAAATTGCCAAAGAGAAATGCCACCAGGTCAAAACGGAAAATTCCGACCAGCAGCCAGTTGACCGCTCCGATAATCACAACAGTCAGAGCGGTATTGTCAAACCATCTCATGATGTATCCTCCTTTTCCCTATCAATGGTTTTATTATTTCCATAAAAACTGGAAATATACAATAAATAATGCTATACTTATTAAGTTATTGGAATTGGAGGAAAATCATTTTGGCAAATGGCAACAATCAATCAAAAAAAATCAGAGAATATAGACAGAATAGCAAGATAAGCTTTAATATTGGCCTGTTTATCTTTTGTTTTGTATGCATTTACCTGGTTGTCTCGGTTTTGACATATGTAACTACAAAGCAGATAACGGCTTATGAGGTTAGAGAAGGAAGCATTGTTAAAGATAATTCATATACCGGTCTGATTATCAGGGAAGAAACCGTCATATATGCAGAGTCGGAAGGGTATGTAAGTTATTTTCAAAATGAAAGCAGTAAAATTAAAGCAGGAAGTAATGTTTATGTTCTTACAAATAATAAAATAAAAACGGATGAAATCGATATGGGAAGCACGGAATTGTCTGAAGAGGCACGAAAGAACGTGTACCGTAAAACACAGAATTATAACCAGAATTACAATTCTCAGAAATTTTCATCTGTATATTCGCTGAAGGACGAAATCACGGCCGCATTGCAGACTGCTTCCAATCAGACACGCATGGTACAGCTAGATGCGATTATTGCCCAGAGCGGCGGAAATGCGGCGGTTTATACGAGCGTTCGTGACGGCATCATGGTTTTAAGCGTGGACGGACGTGAATCAATCACGGAAGACTCCTTGAAACCGGAGATGTTTGACAGAGGCAACAGTCAGACGTCATATATGGAAGACCAGATGAAAATCAAAGCAGGAGACCCGGTATATAAGCTGATAACCAGCGAAAAATGGTATGTGTATTTTCTTCTGAACGAAGAAACAGCGAAAGAACTTGCCGGCATCAATTATATTAAAACAAGAATAGATACAGACAGTGAGACAATCTGGGCAGATTTTGATATTATCAGACAGGACGGTAATATTTACGGACGGCTGACATATGATAATTCAATGATCCGCTATGCAGAAGACAGATTTTTAAATGTTGAGCTGATACTTACTGATGAAAGCGGACTGAAAATTCCTAAAAGTGCACTGACAGAAAAGGAAGTATATGCTGTGCCGTATAACTATCTCCTTTCCAACAAAGATGAAAACTCCAGAGGAGTAATGGTAAAAAAGGAAGACGGTTCGGAAGAGTTTATCGCTTCTTCTCAATATTATATCAGCATCAATGAGCTTGATAATACAAAGAGGTTTGCTTATCTGAGCATGGATGATTTTGAAGGAATGGGAGAGCTGTCAGTCGTAATGCCACAGGAAGAATCATCTGTTCAGATTGAGGAGACGGAGTGGAAAGTTTCTGATATGTACATGCCTCTCAAGAATAAAAAGACATTGCAGGGCGTCTATAATATCAATAAAGGTTATGCGGTATTCATCCCTGTGGAAGTAATCTGTGAGAATGATGATTATTATATTGTAAAAAATATAACCGGTACGATGCTGTACAATTACGATCATATTGCACAGGACAGCTCTACGGTTAAAGAGAATGAGTTTATTTTTCAGTAGTTACAAATAGTTTTATATAAAAGGGAGTTAAGCTATGTTAAAAGAACAATTAATGCAGGTCGAAGAAAATATTCAGAAAGCGTGCAAACGTGCAGGCCGCAGCAGAGATGAGGTCACCCTGATTGCTGTAAGCAAGACGAAGCCGGTGGAGGTCCTTCAGGAGGCTTATGATCTAGGTGTCAGAGTTTTCGGCGAGAACAAGGTGCAGGAACTTACACAGAAGTATGAAGCCCTTCCAAAAGACATACAGTGGCATATGATCGGACATCTGCAGACAAATAAAGTGAAATATATTGTTGATAAAGTGGCTATGATTCATTCCGTAGACTCATTAAAACTGGCAGAAACGATTGAAAAAGAAGCAGAACGCAAGAATTGTATCGTAAAAATTCTTGTAGAAGTTAATGTTGCCGGAGAGGAAAGCAAATACGGGCTTAAGATGGAAGAAGTTCTTCCGTTTGTAGAAATAATATCCACTTTTAAACATATACGTGTATGCGGTTTGATGACAATTGCACCGTTTGTTGAAATTTCCGAAGAAAATCGGACAATTTTTAAAAATTTACACAAATTATCTGTTGACATTAATAATAAAAACATTGATAATGTTAGCGTAAGCATACTTTCAATGGGTATGACCAATGATTACGAGGTTGCGATTGAAGAGGGTGCTGATATGGTTCGAGTGGGAACCGGTATATTTGGTGTCAGAAATTATGCTGTATAGCAGTTTATCTGATCCATTTCCTGATATTCAGGTCAGAAATACAAGATAGGAGAGTAGAAATATGGGTGTGTTTGATAAATTCATGGGGTTTATGAAGATTGACAATGATGACGATTACGATGATTTTTATGACGATTACGATGATGAAGGTTATTATGATGATGACTATGAGGATAAACAGCAGCGTCCGCTTTTTGGGAGAAAGGGCGGTAAGTCCAAAGATGATTATGATGATTTTGAGGCAGAATCAGATTCCCGTGCATCTACATCAAGGAGCAGCAAAGTAACACCTATGCGCCAGCCTGTTGCAGCTGCACCGCGCAGATCATCGGGGGCAAACATGGAAGTATGCGTCGTAAAACCGACTTCTGTCGATGACTCCAGGGAAATTACAGAGACTCTTCTGAACGGAAGAACAGTAATCCTGAATCTGGAAGGCATGGATCTGGAAGTAGCCCAGAGGATTATAGATTTTATTTCCGGTGCAGCATTTGCAATTAACGGAAATCTTCAGAAAATTTCAAATTATATTTTTCTTGTCACGCCGACGAATGTTGATATTTCCGGTGATCTGCAGGATCTGCTGAGCGGTTCGATGGAGCAGCCAACCGTAAAGTCAAGATTCTGAATGATTGATGTAAAATAAGAAAAATATATAGGTAGTGAGAATATAAGAGGACGGATGTCCCGTACAAAGAGAATAATATACATATTATGTCGGAGAATGTGAGCGTGGGCAGACGTTTACGGCGTATATGGAATTCAGAGCGTCAGACGACCGTAGTTCTGCCTGATGCTCTTCTTTGCGTTCAGTGGCAGCAATGAAGGGGGAGTCCCGATGTGTGCGGCATCCTTTTTACTGCCGGATATTCTTACAGCATAAGTGAAAGGATTCTTATGAATTTGAAAAATAATGATAATTTTAAAAATTATTTTACAGCGGTGTTATCCTGCCTGGCGGCTGTTTTCGCTGATCAGTTAACAAAATGGCTTGCTGTCACATATTTAAAAGGAAAGGATGCATTCGTATTGATTCCCGGCGTTTTAGAGTTTCAGTATCTTGAAAATCGGGGAGCTGCATTCGGTATCTTCCGGGACAGGCAGATATTTTTTATTATCGGTGCAATTGTGGTATTTATTTTCGTTTGCTATTATTATGGAAAAATACCTTCTGCACCACGTTATCTGCCGCTCAAGGTCAGTGCCGTTCTGGTTACAGCAGGAGCTGCGGGGAATTTGATTGACCGTGTCACATTAAATTATGTTGTGGATTTTATTTATTTCAGCCTTATTGATTTCCCGATATTTAATATTGCTGACTGCTATGTCGTTGTTGCCTGCTTTTTATTTGCATTTTTGATTTTCTTTTATTATAAAGAAGAAGATCTTGCCTGTTTTTCTTTTGCAAAAAACAAGGATAACAGAAATGAAAAGTGTGACGGACGAAAAGGCTGACTATAGTAAAGGATTTAATCTATTATGGAAGAATTATTCATAAAAGCAGAAGAAGGCGGCATGCGTATAGATAAATTTCTTGCCGATGAACTTCCCGAGCTTACACGTTCTCATATCCAGAAGCTTATTAAGGAGGAAATGATATCCGTCAATTCTTATCCTGTTAAAGCAAATTATAAATTGAATTCAGATGATGCGATTTTTGTTCGGATTCCTGAGCCGGAGCTTCCGGATATTGTTCCGGAGAATATCCCGCTCGATATTCTTTATGAAGACCAGGATATCCTGATTGTCAATAAACCCAAAGGGATGGTTGTCCATCCGGCACCGGGACACTATACAGGTACACTTGTTAATGCTGTTATGTATCACTGCAAAGATAATTTATCAGGGATAAACGGTGTAACACGTCCGGGTATTGTCCATAGAATTGACAAAGATACGACAGGTTCTCTGTTAATCTGCAAAAATGATGCTTCCCACAGGTATTTTGCAGATTTGCTGAAGGAACATGCAATCACAAGAAAGTATCATGCGGTTGTATGCGGAAATCTGAAAGAAGATACAGGAACCGTGAATGCACCTGTCGGACGCCATCCGACAGACAGAAAAAAAATGAGTACCCGATGTGCAAACGGCCGCCCGGCTGTCACACACTATAAAGTCCTGGAGCGTTTCGGGGATTATACGTATATCGAATGTATATTAGAAACAGGGAGAACACATCAGATCCGTGTCCATATGGCCAGCATCGGGCATCCGGTATTAGGAGATACGGTATATGGTCCTGCAAAATGTCCCTTTAAACTGGAAGGTCAGACTCTTCACGCAAAAATACTGGGAATCCGTCATCCGGACACAGGAGAATATATGGAATTTGATGCCCCGCTGCCGGAGTATTTCGAGATACTGTTGAAAAAATTACGATAATAGTAAAACATCAATGCCTGTATGCTGCAGGTTAAGGAAAGGGAGTGTAAAAGTATATGTTAAAAACAAACACAATCATTACCATCGGAAGGCAGTTTGGCAGTGCAGGAAGAGAAATCGGGCAGCGTCTTGCCGATGATTTCGGAATCAGGCTATACGATAAAGAACTGCTTGCCCGTGCGGCTAAAGAAAGCGGTATTTGCGAGGAGATTTTTGAAACTCATGATGAAAAACCTACTAACAGTTTTTTATATTCTATTGTAATGGATACCTATTCGCTTGGTTTTGGAAGCAATACCTATACAGAAATGCCAATCAACCACAAAGTTTTCCTGGCACAGTTTGACGCAATCAAGAAAATTGCCGATGAAGGTCCCTGTGTTCTTGTTGGACGCTGTGCGGATTACGCGTTGGAATCATACAGCAATGTTCTTCGTGTGTTCATTCATGCGGATATGGAAGCGCGTATCAGGAGGATTGCTCATATCTATGATCTGCCGGATAATAAAGCAAAAGATATGATCTTAAAAGCAGATAAAAAGCGTGCCAGCTACTATAATTATTATACAAATAAGCGCTGGGCCGATGCAGACAGCTATGACCTGTGCCTGAACAGTTCAAGATTCGGCATTGATGGGACTGTCAGATTGATAGAAGAAGCAGTTAAAGTCAAAGAAAGTGCAAAACGCGGTCTGTTGTAATCAATTTTGCCATTCGGAATAATTCAAAATATGGAATGATAAATTATAATTATTTTATACCCGGCTGTCTGTGCAGAAACATCATTTTTACGCATAGTCAGCCGGGTGTTTTTGACGTAAATATATGAAAATAGTTTAAAATAAATTGGAGTTATGTTATGATTAAAAAAAATAAGAAAGGTGGAAAGTTTATGAAACAAATTAAAAAACCGGAGCAGATTATAAACCGGATACTAAGTCTGCTCCTGGCATTAGTGCTTACTCTATCGGTGGCAGTCCCGGCTTCTGCGGCAGATACGGAGAATTCTCTCACCAATCTTGCACCGGGAAAAACAGTTACGGTATCCGGTACCTCAGATGGAGACATGAATAATGTTAATGACGGCAGTACTGCTACAAAATGGGACAGTAATTTTATTGAAAAAGGAACCAATAATGTAGGTCAGACTTCATGGCTTTGCATTGATCTCGGCGGAACATTTGAAATCTCACAAGTAGTTGTAAGCTATTTTAATAAGATTTATCCGACAAGCTACATACTCCAGATTTCCGATGACGAAACTGAATGGACGGATGTTAAATCGCTTACAAACGATGATAATGGAGCTACTTATCCGGTAGATACTATTGATCTTGATACTCCGGTGACCGGACGTTATGTAAGGCTTTATTTTAATACTTTGAATACAGCGGCAGCCGGAAATGGCGTGGGAGTCACTGAAATTGAAATCTACGGAAAAGAAAAAACGGAAGAAACAGATACTCCGGATACTTCAGATGATACGAACGCATATGCAATTTATCCGATTCCCCAGAGTATTACATATGATAACTCTGATTTCAAATTAAAATCAAGCGTTACGATTGTTGCAGAGAGCGGTATTGACGAATATACGATTGCATATTTAAAAGAAGTCCTTGATACATATGACGTCTCATATACGATGGCAGATTCCGCAGATCCGGCAACAACCAATATCCTTCTTGGGGTTGACGGATCAGATGGTGTGGCAGACTCTTACGTTAATAGTAATATTACGGTCAGCGATACCGGATTGTATGAAAAACCGGATGCTTATATGCTGGATGCATCTGAAAATTATATTGTAATTGAAGGAAAAGATACCGATAGTGTATATTGTGGTGTTGCAACTTTAAAAATGATGTTCTCATCATTTGCAGGCAAAAAATTCCTTGATGCCCATATTGAGGATTACGCTTGTGTTGAGACGAGAGGTTATATCGAAGGTTTTTATGGATCTTGGAATTTTACTCAGCGTGAAGATTTGATGAGATTTGCCAGAGACTATAAAATGAACAGCTATATTTATGCGGCAAAAGGAGATGCTTATCACACAAGCAAATGGGCGGAGCTTTATCCGGACGATATGATCGCGGAATTTGAAAATCTGGTTAAAGTCGGAAAAGAAACGAAAGTGACATTTGGATGGTCAATTCACCTCGGTTCTTTCTTCAGCGGACTTGATCTGACTAATACGACAGATTATGAAGCAAGGTATGCAAAATTAACTGCTAAGCTTGATCAGCTTTATGACATAGGTGTACGTAAATTTGATGTGTTGAATGATGATTTCGGCGGCGGTGATAATGCGACAGTCGTAACTGTACTGAACCGTCTGAATAAATATTTGAAAGACAAAGGCTGTGAGCAAATGTCTTATTGCCCGCAGGGGTATAATCAGGCATGGTCCGGCGACGGTTCAGAATTGGCAGCCCTCCAGAATCTGGATTCTGATATCAATATTTACTGGACTGGAGCAGATGTAAATTCACCGGTCACTCAGGAAACCGTAAACTTCCTGACAGAGAAAACAAATCACAAACCGGATTACTGGCTGAATTATCCGGTAAATGAGCATGCAAGTTCAGGAATCTTCCTTGGCGATATCACATATTATGCAAGAGATAATGTAACCGGGCTGGCTGGATTCCACTCCAATCCATGCCGTTTTGCATATGCTAACGAAGTGGCCCTGTATCAGTTAGCAGCACTTGTATGGAACAACAATAATTATTCTGAGCATGCTCAGGAAATCTGGGAGAGTGCATTTAACTATCTGCAGCCGGAAGTTAAAGATTCTTACCTTACTATAGCAAGAAATGTTTCCAATGCTCCGAACTCAAGCCGAGTTCCGGGATTTAATGAATCAGAATACTTAAAAGAAAAACTGGAGATTGTACAGAATGTTTTGGAAAATGGTGGTTCTGTTAAAGAAAGTACAGAAGCACAGGAGGTTCTTGCTGAATTCCGTAATATACTTGCTGCAATAGCTGATTTCCGCGAGAACTGTGCAAATCAGAATTTGGTGTCAGAACTTGACCCGTGGCTGAAGTCTCTGAGTGATCTTGCAAATGCAGGCATTGATGCACTGGAGAGTATGATTGCACTTGAGGAAGGAAATGCTTCTTCAGGATGGGAAAAACTGAGCAGTGCAGGCAAATATTATGATTCTATGTATACATATCCAACGGTGGAAGGAGTTACAACTGTTGCCAAAGCAGGCAGCAAACGTCTTGCTCCGTTTGTGGCAACAGTTATCAATGCTGCTAAAAATACATTAACTCCTCTGCTTAACCCGTCTGACGACACAGTATCACCGGTATTATATGCACGGATCGGCGGTGCAGACAAGACAGTTGATACAAACACGGTTAAAATGTATGACAGCAATGAAGATACTTATGTATCCTGGCAGATCGTTCAGCAGCAGGGAGACTATTACGGTCTTGATCTGGGAAGAGTCATTACTGTAACAGATATTTCGATTATCCAGGGTAAAACGGATGATGACCATGATATCTTCCATGATGCGGTTCTCCAGTGTTCTGTTGACAAGAATACATGGACAGACATAGATGCCACGGTTGACAGTACGGGTACGCATATTACTGCAGACGGGCTGGATGTCAAAGCAAGATATGTAAGATATTATCTGAATACGACGGGATATAACGGAAAACCTGATTACTGGACATTTGTCAGGGAATTTACCGTAAACAAAAAAGTAGAAGAACATGACAGGATTTATACGAATGTTGAGAGCCTGAAGCAGACTCCGCTTACCTGGGAAGGAACAGAAGTAAGTGTCAGGGATTTGAACAGCCTTACTCTGAAATCAAATGAATATGTCGGTATTAAACTTGAAACACCGGAAATGGTAACTTCAATCAGCAAAGATTTAAGCAATGCCGAAGGACTTGCTTTACAGTATTCATATAATGGCCAGGATTGGAATTCGTCAGATGATTTACAGGATCAGGCAGCCGTGAAATACCTTCGCCTGATTAATAATTCCGGTGCACCTGTCCAGATGAATCTGAATAAAATAGGAATGAACATCCGATATCTGAAAGCAGAGCCTACATTCCTCACTTCAACTGTTACTAACGGAATCAGTGAAGGAAGTTACGAAAATCTGTTTGACGGTGATCTGTCAAGCTATATTTTGACCGGAAGCAGCCAGACACAGGATACTTATATAACTTTTGACTTAGGCAAAATGGTGGAAATCCATGATCTGACTGCAATAACAACTGACGGTGCAGAACGTTTCTATAATGCAAAGATTCAGATTTCCCAGGATAACGGCAGTTGGACAGATGTTGCAGTTGTAGAAAATGACAGCTCTGTTTTTGAAGTTCCATACCGTTATGTTCGTGGAAACGGAAACGGTGCTGCAGCAAGATACCTCCGTATTTATTTCACGGGAAGCAATAGTAATAAACTTAAGCTTAATGAAATTGTATTAAACAGCGGTGTTGAAGGCGCTACAGATGCAGATACAATTGTGAGCAGTATCAGCGGTAATCTGAATGCAGTGATTGATAATGATATTGTGACATTGCTTGCAGCAGACGTGAAAGCAGGAGATTATCTGGAATATCGGATCAGTGACAACACAAACGTTTCTCAGGTTTCAGTATTGCAGGGGGAGGCAGGAACCGGAAAGCTTTATGCTGTTAATGCTTCAGGACACAAGGTTTTAGTGGGCACATTAGACCAGAGTGTATGCGTATTTGACACTACAGGTATTGCTCCGATAACTGCGGTACGTATTGAATGGGAGGCTGAAGGAACGGCTGCTATTCATGAACTCAGTGTCAGTGCAGGCAGTGATGTTTCTGATGATATCGGGGAATATGTAGATCCGATTATCATTTCCAGCGGCGAAAAACCGATTATTAATCTTGCACCGGGTAAGACCGTTACAGTATCCGGTACAAGTGATGGTAACAAGGATAACGTTAATGACGGAAGCACTGATACAAAATGGGATAGTAACTTTATCGAAAAAGGAACTAATAATGTAGGTCAGACGGCATGGCTTTGCATTGAACTTGGCGGAACATTTGAAATATCACAAGTAGTTGTACGATATTTTAACAAGATTTATCCGACAAGCTATATACTCCAGATTTCCGATAACGGAACTGAATGGACAGATGTAAAGTCACTTTCAAACGATGACAATGGAGCTACATATCCGGTAAATACTATTGATCTTGATACGCCGGTAATCGGACGTTATGTAAGACTTTATTTTGAAACCTTAAATACAGCAGCAGCCGGCAATGGTGTGGGAGTTACTGAATTTGAGATTTACGGAAGAGAAGCAACAGAAGTGCCGGTTGATCCAGAACCGACAGAGCCGGATAAATCTGCACTTGCAGCAAAGATTCAGGAAGCGGCAGCATATGAAGGTAAATCCGACCTTTATACAGAAACTTCATATGCATCATTTACTAAAGCTCTTGCGGATGCAAAAACTGTAAATGATGATGAAGATGCAACAGAAAGCCAGATAGCGGATGCACTGAAGGCACTTACTGATGCTGTTTCAGGACTTGAGCCAAAACAGGTTGATCCAGAACCGACAGAGCCGGATAAGAGCCAGCTGGAAGTTAAGATAAAGGAAGCTGAGAATAAAGTAGTAGATAAAGATCTCTATACAGAAGAATCTTACGCAGCTTTTGAAAAAGCACTTGCTGATGCAAAAAACGTCCTTGAAAATTCACAGGCAACAGAAGAAGAAATTGCAGCTGCAGAGGATGAATTGTCGAAAGCATTGGAAGGTTTAACCAAAAAACCTACAGATCCTGTAGAAATTAAGCTTCCGTATGAGGATGTTGAGAAAGGCAGAGACTGGTTCTACGATTATGTATATGATGTATATGTTAAAGAACTGATGACAGGACTTAAAGAAACAATCTTCGGACCGGGAGAAAATCTGGCAAGGGCTCAGTTCGCAGTTATCCTTTATCGAATGGAAGGTACTCCGACGATTGAATATACAAATAAGTTCCCGGATGTGGAAAAGGATGTCTGGTATACGAATGCAATTCTCTGGGCAGCGGAAAACGGTATTGTAACCGGGTATTCGGATACAGGTAAATTCGGACCGGCGGATTATATCACCCGTGAGCAGATGGCAACAATGATGTACAGATATGCGAAATATAAACAGCTTGATACCACAAAGTCAAATGAGCTGGATAGTTTCCCGGATGGAAAGAATGTTCAGGAATTTGCGGTTGACGGAATGAAGTGGTGTACAGCGGAAGGCATCATCACTGGAAAGGTGCAGGAGGGCAAGCCAAATACTCTTGAACCTCAGGGAAAAACATCCCGTGCAGAATGTGCAACAATAATCAGCAGATATACAAATCTGGAATAGGATTTTTACTTGCTAAAGATTCTATACTCTGAGAATATGGCAAAAAATACGGGGGACAGGATTATGGCCCGTCCCCCGTATAAAAACCAGGCGTCAATTCATATTTTGAATTGCGCTTGGTTTTTAATTTCTCCTGTCCGGCTGTTTTGGCGGCCAGCCGCTGATGTTTCCAGTCAGTATCGCGTGGAACATTCTGTCTTTTACTCCGTGATGCTCATTTTCCAGTTTTGTCAGAAGTTCTTTTGCATACTGTCTTTTTGTATATCCGTCCACAGGACACTTTGCTTTTACGACAGGTAATTGATATTTGTTGCGGAAACCGATCACATCGGCTTCACTAACATACATCATCGGGCGGATGACAGTAAGTCCCGTCCGGTCAAGATATGATTTAGGTGAAAAAGAATAAAAACGACCCTCAAATATTAGGGAAAGAATCATGGTTTCTATGATATCATCTTTATGATGTGCGTATGCAACTTTATTACATCCCATTTCTTTGACCGCATCATTCAGAGCTCCCTTTCTCATTTTCGCACAAAGTGAGCACGGGTTAGATTCTTTTCTTATATTAAACAGAATCTCATAAATGTCTGACTTTATAACTTTGTAAGGAACACCCAGTTCCGCACACAAGGCCTCTATTTGGCTCAAATCGAGGTTTTTAAATCCCAGGTCTACAGTTATTGCACTCAATTCAAAATGCTTAGGATAAAAGCGTTTAAGACCGCTCAAGGCATAAAGCAGAGTCAGGCTGTCTTTCCCTCCGGAAATACCGACCGCAATATGGTCGCCTTCCTGTATCATATCGTAATCATCAACTGCTTTTCTTGTAAAACTCAATAATCTTTGTAACTGCATAAAATAATCCTCCATTGCTGACCTGTCTTATTATACTTGCATTCCAAAGGATTTTCAACATGGATTTTCCGAGTGTTATACCTGAATGTATTTTATGGTTCCCGTAATTTAACCGCTCCTGCCGCCTGCCTCCGACGATTTTCATCAATCGCCGCATAATGCTTTTTCGTAGTATTCACATCCTTATGTCCCAGAACATCTGCTACAAGGTAAATATCGCCGGTTTCTTTATATAAAGCTGTACCGTAAGTACTGCGGAGCTTATGCGGCGTAATTTTTTTGTTAGGCGTGATTTCCCGGGCGTATTTCTTGACCATATTTTCAACAGCCTGTACACCGATCCGCTTTCTTTGAGTTGAAAGAAAAAGCGCATTTTCATGGCCGGGCAGGGGAGTGACAGCTTTTCTTGTTGTGTAAATATAGGTTTTCAGAGCATTCTCGACTTCTTCCCCGAAATAAACAACCATTTCATTCCCGCCTTTTCTGGTGACTTTTACTCCGTTATTTTTAAAATCCACATCCTGAATGTCAAGTCCGACACATTCTGAAACACGGATGCCGGTGCCTAACAATAATGTGAGGATTGCAAGGTCACGGTTTTTATTCTTTTCATAATAAACTTTACGCTGTCCGGTAAGGGTATCGCCTCCATGTTCTACATAATCCAGCAAAGTTGCCACTTCATCTGTATCAAGACGGATGATCGCCTTATCATGTATCTTTGGCATATCGACAAATAAAGTCGGATTTTTTGAGATCATCTGATGTTTATAATAGTAACCATAAAAGCTTCTCAATGCAGACATTTTTCTGAAAAGTCCTTTTTCTGTATTAGTGATCTGTTTTTCTTCAGAATTTGTATAGACTTTCAGATATTCCTGATATTCCTCAATATCGACAGGTTCAAGACGTTCCAGATCCTGAACAGTAAACAGGTCTATGGTATAATGCCTGTACAGCGGATTATTCTCAATTAAAAAATGAAAAAATACCCGTATGTCATATGCATAAGATATTCTGGTCTTTGCAGATGTTTTCGGCTCGATCGCGCGGAAATAATCTTTGGCAAAAGGCGGTAAAGTTTTTAATATTTCCCGCAGCCTTAGTGTGTTGTCAATATAAAGCTGTTCATGATATGTTTTTCTTTCGGCATCCATGAAAAAACTCTCCTTAAGTTTTGAAATATGTATAATTCCTTACAAAAACTACCCATTAACGTAAGTATAACACTTTCTGAAATATTTGTCTATATCTATTGGAAAAATTAGGATTTGTCGTATAGATATATTTGACCTATGGCATCTTTTGGAACAATGCACAAAACTGAACTTTTATCAGATCACTATGCTTTCTATTTGATTGTTCACGGAACATAGTGAAAGCCGTACATCATCTATACAGCAAAATTTTATAAAAATTGGCGGACAGTTCTATTGTTTAGGGAGAATGAATAGAACGTCCGCCATGGGTGAGTTTATATATCAAACGAAAAGTATCTTTCGTTGATATCATGATAATAAAGTCCTGAGCCCGAAGCAGTGATTTTTGCTGTCAGTTTTGACTGTAACATGTGTAATGTTTATTCGATTGTATCGGCATTATATGCGACAATAAGTTTATCGCCGTAATAAATACGGCTGCTTTTCAAATGGTTCAGTTCTTTCAGGTATTGTACATATTCATCTGTTGATTCACAGATATTTGTCTTATATTCTTCCGCAATGCTCCAGAGGGAATCTCCGGTTTCTATAGTGATATTTTTGTAAAAAATAGTTTTCTCTGTTTCCTTTGCCTGAATCTCATCCGGAGTTGATAAAATACTGCCAAAGATTGCCAGGCTGCCGGTAAATAAAACAGCAGACATCAATGCGGTTAAAAATACTCGAAAAGCACGGGATTTCCTTGAATTTTTGTGTCTGCTGCGATGTGCCATGCATGCTCTTCCGGTGTATTCCTTTTCAGTATAATTTCCGTTGTTATATTTCTTATTAACCCTCATTATCTCATCCTCCGTATAATATCCTCAATAATTTACATCAATAACCGAATCACGAACAGCTGTTCTGCCTATGAATACAGTATATATCACGAACAAACGTTTGTCAATAGCTTTCAACGAAAAAATCGAACATATTTTCGCAACAAATGTTTGCTTTTTTCGATATTTTGTGCTATGATTTGTATAATCAATGAATCCAGAGGGCTACTGAGCTATTTTGATGGACTTTTTGCTTTGTTTAACTTTGATATTTTTATTTGGTTGTTTTGGTCATAATTTTATTATTACTACGAGGAGGTTTTTACATGTCACAGGGAAAGATCAGTAAAAAGCAGGAAGAAATTTTGGAGTATATAAAATCACAGATACTTGAGAGGGGGTTTCCGCCAGCTGTGCGCGAGATATGTGAAGCCGTCCATCTGAAATCAACCTCTTCTGTACATTCTCATCTTGAGACGCTTGAAAAGAATGGTTATATCAGACGTGACCCTACGAAGCCGCGTGCTATTGAAATTCTTGATGATACTTTTAATCTCACACGCCGTGAGCTGGTGAATGTTCCGATACTGGGAAGAGTTGCCGCAGGTGAGCCTTTGCTTGCACAGCAGAATATTGACAATTATTTTCCGATTCCTGCAGAAATGATGCCGAACAAACAGACATTTATTCTTGAAGTCAAGGGGGAAAGTATGATTAACGCAGGGATTCTGAGCGGTGACTATATCCTTGTACAGGAGGAGCATACAGCTTCTGACGGAGAGATGATCGTTGCACTTATTGATGATGGTGCTACTGTGAAGACATTTTATAAAGAGAATGGGCTGATTCGGCTTCAGCCGGAGAATGATTTTATGGATCCTATCATTGTTGATGAAATAACGATTTTAGGAAAGGTGATTGGCGTATTCCGTTTCCTAAGATAGATTCGGCGGCTGTTAGATAAATATTGATATATACATAAAAAGGTCCGTAAAGGACCTTTTTTATACGTGTAATAATTTTAAATGTATTATGACAAATCGCTAATGTCTATCATCTTTCCGTCACGCCAGATTCGTTCAAGATCATAAAACAGTCGGTTTTCTTTGTCAAAAATGTGGACGATGATATCACCGAAATCAATCAGTACCCATTTGCCTGTACCATATCCTTCGCTTTGCTTTACGATAAATCCGGCTTTTCCCATCTCCTCTTCCACGTTATCAACCAGAGCACGTACCTGGCTTTCATTCGTTCCGTTTGCAATGATAAAATAATCTGCTATTACTGATACTTCAGAAATGTCAATAACTTTAACTGCTTCTCCTTTTTTGTCTTCCAGAGCTTTGCATGCGATCTTTGCCATTTCTCTGGAACATAATGTTTCTTTTGCCATCATTTTCATCCTTTTCTGTTTCGATAAAATTTATAGGTTTTTATTGTCATCGGGCCTATCGGCCGCCCTTCTTCTTTCAGGTATTCCAGAGTGGAAACCGCACATGCACAGACAGCTTCATCAATATCTTTAAATGCAAGCCTGCGTACTTGTGGAAGCGCCGGGATCATTTTTCTTCCGGGTTCAATATAATCGGCAATATAAATAATCTTTTCCAGCATATTCATGTCAGGACATCCTGTCGTATGATACAAAATAGCGTTTAGTATCCTACGGTCTTTTACATGATATTCCTTTTCTGCGAGAAAAGCACCGAGTTTTGCATGAATAAGCGCCGGCATTTCAAGTTCTTCATCAGTTAGTTTAATTTTATATTCTTTACATAACTTGATCTGTTCTTTTGATGAACAGAATTTGCCGCAGTCGTGGAGCAGCCCGGCCGTCAGCGCATCTTCGACATCATCATCATAGCGCATTGCGAGAGATGCCGCCGTGTACATTACGCCGAGAGTATGCTGATATCTGTCTTTCTTTAATCTTTTTTCAAGCTTTTTTTGAATATTTTCCAAATCTGTCATTGCTTCTTGTCCTTTGCATGGTATAAGTGATTCTTTTCAATGTAATCTGCAACAGAATCAGGCACCATGTAATGAATGCTCAATCCTTTTTCTGCCCTCTCCCTTATCGTTGTTGACGAAATTTCAAGCTGAGGGGCTTTCAGCAAGCTGATTCTGGCATTGTATTCCTGTTCCAGATATACCGTTTGCATTTTCATATCATCTGCGTCTTTATCATCCCGCACTGCTGCAAGTATGATACAGGAAGGAAAAATTTCTCTGAAATTTCTCCATTCTTCAATTGCAAACAGAGAATCTGCCCCAAGTATAAAATAGAATTCATTCTCAGGATAAAGAGCGTTCAGCTCCTGCATTGTTTTATAGGTGTATGAGTGCCTGTTTATCCTTGATTCATGCAGGCACAGTTTAAAATATGGCACATCATCGATTGCCAGCCGCACCATTTCTACCCGGTGCGCCAAAGCGTCCTGCCCTTCTTTTGTCTGTTTATGAGGCGGATTTCCATTTGGAAGAAACCATATCTCATCCAGGGCGCATTCTTCATACGCAAACTGTGCAAGAAGAAGATGGCCGATATGGATGGGGTCAAATGTTCCGCCCATGATACCGATTTTCATTCTGCCTCCTGTTCTATTCTGTCCCCTGCCCTGTTATTCCCTGAATTTATTTCAGAAAGAATCTCCTGTTTATTACTTTCCATGTTTATCCAGGCATAACGTGCAAGTCGTATCGTATCTCAGGTTCGTTTAAGGCAGAATAATCTTTTTCTTATCATCTTTTCCTTCACGGTATAAGACGATTTTTTTACCGATCACCTGGACGACTTCGGAACGGGTACGACCGGCTATCGTTTCTGCAAGCTCTCTGGGATCATCTCCACAATTCTGAAGAACGTTAATCTTGATCAGTTCCCTTGCTTCCAGAGCTTCTGAAATTGCCTGTGTCAGCCCGGGATTCATACTTGATTTGCCAATCTGAAAAATCGGTTCCAGATTCATGGCAAGGCTCTTTAAATAAGCTCTTTGCTTACTAGTCATTTTCTGGTTCCCCCTTCTTAAAAATCAATATTATTTGTAATAATCAAACTGAAGGCCATACATCCTTACTGTGTCACCTTCCTGAATGCCGGCCTCTTCCAGCTGGCTGAGAATACCGGTCTCTTTCAGAAAACGCTGGAAGAATGCAAATCCTTTTTCAGAATCAAGATTCGTATATCCGAGCATTTTTTCGATTTTTGGACCTTCGATTACATATATGCCGTCTTCTTTTACAACTGTAAACGGAAGTTCCTCATAAATCAGTTCATCTTCCGGGAAATATTCCTGTTTGAAGATAACCGGATCGTCATCCATATTCCGGAGGCATTCGCTTACATAATACAGAAGCTCGCTGATACCTTTTCCGGAGACTCCGGAAATCGGGAATACTTTGATTCCTTTTGGCTCAAATTCCTCACGCAGACGCTCTACAGGATCTTCATCCCCCGCAAAAATCAAATCTGTTTTGTTTGCCGCAATTACTTGCGGTCTCATGGCAATATCCGGATTATATGCTTCAAGTTCCTGATTGATTTTATAAATATCTTCAACCGGGTCACGTCCTTCTGTTCCTGCGGCATCCACAACGTGTATCATCATTTTTGTGCGTTCAATATGGCGCAGGAACTCATGTCCAAGTCCTGCTCCTTCCGAAGCTCCTTCAATCAATCCGGGGATGTCTGCCATTACAAATCCTTTTCCGCCTTCCAGATCTACTACGCCAAGATTCGGGTTCAAAGTTGTAAAATGATAATTCGCAATTTTAGGTTCAGCATTTGTAACACGTGACAAAAGTGTGGATTTACCGACATTCGGGAAACCGATCAGTCCTACATCAGCTATGACTTTGAGTTCAAGTGTGACTTCAAGTTCACGTGCCGGCTGTCCGGGCTGGGCATATTTAGGGACCTGCATCGTGGCTGTGGCAAAATGCATATTTCCAAGACCGCCTTTCCCTCCTTTTAAAATAACCTGTCTTTGATTATCTCCTGACATATCAGCGATAACTTTGCCTGTATTAAACTCTTTAATTACTGTTCCTTCCGGAACGCGCAGGATCAGGTCTTTCCCGTCTTTTCCGTGACATCTTCTCTTGCCGCCCTGTTCACCGTCTCCGGCTGCAAATTTGCGTTTGTGTCGAAAATCCACCAGCGTATTCAGCCCTTTATCTACTTCGAAAATGAGGTCGCCGCCTCTTCCTCCATCTCCGCCGTCAGGTCCGCCGTTTGCCACATACAATTCCCTGCGGAAACTGCAGTGACCGTCCCCGCCTTTGCCGGAGCGGATAATTATTCTGGCTCTGTCTGCAAACATAAGAGATTCTTTAATTCCTTTCTGTTCTATTTCTATAATTCCTCTGTAATAATGAAATTATGAAGCTGATTTTTAAAAAAAGGCAGGAACATGTTCCTGCCTTTCAAAACGGATTGATTATTCAGCTACCGGATAGATAGAAACCTGTTTCTTATCTCTTCCTTTTCTTTCAAATCTTACAATTCCGTCAACCAATGCAAACAAAGTATCGTCTCCGCCGCGTCCTACATTCACGCCCGGATGAATCTTTGTTCCGCGCTGTCTGTAAAGGATGTTGCCTGCTTTTACGAACTGTCCGTCTGCTCTCTTGGCACCTAATCTCTTTGATTCGGAGTCACGACCGTTCTTGGTGGAACCAACTCCCTTTTTATGAGCAAAAAACTGAAGGTTCAAATTCATCATTGTAGTTACACCTCCTCGAAAATAATATCAATGTATGGTTCATATTCACTGTTATCTTCTATTCCCTGTAAACCAAGTATCATAGTCTTTAATAACAGTTGTGTATCATGCGTAGTTCCTTTCGGCAATCGGAACATGATACCTGCTCCGGCTTCATCAGTCTCACAGATCATGTAATCTTCAGTAAAACTCTCGATTGCATTCATCGTATTGATACATAACATGGAAACCGCAGCACAGACGATATCACTGCCTGCTTCTGCATATTCCGCATGTCCATTCATATCAAATCCTGTGAAAGTTCCGTCCGCATCCGCATAAATTGTCACTTTAATCATATAGATTAAGCGTTGATCTTTTCGATCTTAACTGCTGTATACTGCTGTCTGTGACCATTTTTCTTATGGTATCCAGTTTTTCTCTTATACTTGTAAACAATGACCTTTTTGCCTTTTCCGTTACCGATTACGGATGCAGTAACTGTTGCACCTGCTACGGTCGGATCTCCTACTACAAGCTTGTCGTTGCTGACTGCAAGTACCTGGTCAAATGTATAAGTCTCACCAGCTTCTACACCAAGTTTTTCTACTTTAATGATATCGCCTTCGGCTACTTTGTACTGTTTACCACCTGTTGCTATGATCGCGTACATATGGCACCTCCTATTATCATTACTCGCCAATTGTGGTGTCTGCAACATAAAATGCAGGACTTGGAAACCTCATTGTGCGGCATACTCCTGAAATATAGCATGTACTTACTTTAAAGTCAATAGTTTTTGGGCATTTTTTGTGAAAATCAAATCCTTTTCTTCATCGGTAAGATCCAGCCGCATCAGATATTTGACCGACATTTCCTGGTCCAGCCAGGGGGAATCAGATGCAAACAGGATTCTATCTGTCCCATGATTTCTACAGATTCTGATAAACTGTTCATCCGGTATCGTACCGAATACCACCGCTGTGTCAAGAAAAACATCCAGTCCGACAAGTTCTTTTTCCACCTCGTCCCAATACCTGAAGCCGCCCATGTGGGCAAGTATCATTTTCGGAGGCTTTACTTCATTGATGACCTCCCTTGCCCGGGAAGGCACACAGTGTGTGCAGTCAGGATATCTCGGGTCATAGCCCGCATGGACAGAAATGATAAAATCCAGTTCGCTTGCATAGGAAATGATCCTTTTATATCGGATATCATTGAACATCGTGTTCTGATCATCCGGATGGAGCTTGATTCCTTTAAATCCCATATCCTTTAGCTGACGCAATTCGCCTTTATAATCATTGCTGTCAGGATGGATTCCTCCGAAAGACAGCAGATTTCCGCCCCGAAATTGCACCGCAAATTCATTTACGCTTTGAAACTGCGCCGGTTTCATGACGACCGGAAGTATGACGGACAGCTCCAGGCCTGCTTTTTCTGTCGATTGGGACAGGCAGGCGGCAGTACCGTCCGTGTAAGTATCCATCCGACATTGTTTTCTCAGGAGTTTCATTGTTTTTTCTGCAATTCTGTCCGGAAACAAATGGGTATGAAAATCTATCATTTCAATTTCCTCAATAATATTTAAATCGAAATAATTAATCTTCATAGTGTGCTCATATGCGAATATGATATGCCCACTATGAAGATAATACTGTTACTTTAGATCAGTGTTTCAACAAAAATCTCATATAGGGCACGGATCGCATTTTTGAAATCTTCATGCCGTACGCCGATAATGATATTCAGCTCGCTTGATCCCTGGTCAATCATTTTTACATTAATATGTGCATGTGCAAGTGCAGAGAAAATTCTTCCGGCAGTTCCTCTTGTAGCCTTCATGCCCCTGCCTACGACAGCAATAAGTGCAAGGTCTGTTTCAAGTTCAATATGGTCAGGATTGACAGCCTTGTGTATTCCTGAAATTACCTGCTGTTCCTTATCTTCAAAAACATCTTTATGGACAAAAATCGTCATTGTATCAATTCCTGACGGCATATGTTCGATGGAAATATTGTTTTCCTCAAACACCTGAAGAACTTTGCGGCAGAAACCGATTTCTGAATTCATCATTGCTTTTTCGACCGTGATGGAAACAAATCCGTCCGTTCCTGCAATACCTGTAATTGTGTATTTCGGTTTGCGGCATGTTCCTTCTACGATCATTGTGCCCTCATCTTCCGGAGCATTCGTATTCCGGATATTGATTGGGATGCCTGCTTTTCTAACAGGGAAAATGGCATCTTCATGCAGAACGCTTGCGCCCATATAAGAAAGCTCACGCAGCTCTTTATAAGTAATCGTCTCAATCGCTTTCGGATTTTTTACAATTCTTGGGTCGGCAATCAGAAAACCGGATACGTCAGTCCAGTTTTCATACAGGTCAGCTTTTACCGCCAGAGCTACGAGTGAACCTGTAATATCGGATCCGCCTCTTGAAAATGTTACAATGGTTTCGTCTTCTTTGCTGCCGTAAAAGCCGGGAATAACTGCCCCACAAGAATCTTTCAGACGTTCGGCAAGCAGTTCATTTGTCGTTTCATCATCGAAAGTACCGTCTTCGCGGAAACGGATGACTAAAGCAGCATCGATAAATTCAAATCCAAGATATTCTGCCATGATGATTCCGTTCAGATATTCCCCACGGGATGCCGCATAATCACGTCCGGCTTTGCCCGAAAAATTTTTATAGATAGTTTCAAATTCACCGTCGAGTGATATGGTGAGTGAAAGTCCGTCGATGATCTGCTGATAGCGGGCTTTGATTGCTTCCAGTTTCTGTGTGAAATCTTCTCCTGATACTGCAAGTTCATAACAGCCGTACAGCATATCTGTTACCTTGGTGTCACTGGAAAATCTTTTTCCCGGAGCTGACGGGACGACATATTTTCTTGATGCATCCGCATGGATGATATTGCCTACTTTCTGAAACTGTTCTGCGCTGGCAAGGGAACTTCCGCCAAACTTAACTACTTTCTTCATCTCTAAATCCTCTCTTTATCCTCCGTTGTTCCTGTTGAAACAATTATTTCATCAATTTTCTATTCCGACTTAGTATTATAACCTCAAAAATACGGATTGTAAATTATTACTTTCTGTTTTTTTATCATATTTGTAATAGTCCCGCTTTTATCGGCCTGAAAAAAAACTTCCGGTACTCAATATAAGTTGTTATCTGTTCTTGATCATATGCGTGCGATAACATCTGCATATTCTGCTCCGGCTGCTTTTTTCAGGTCATCCGGCTTTAATTTAAGCTGCATTCCAATTTTGCCTCCGCTTACGTATATTGCATCAAGCTTTGAAGCTGATGAATCTATGACAGTTGGAAATTTCTTTTTCATTCCGATTGCCGTGCATCCGCCCCTCACATATCCGGTAACTTTTGTAATTTCTTTAAACGGAAGCATTTCAACAGATTTTTCGCCAACTGCTTTTGCTGCGCTTTTCAGATCAAGTTCAGCTTCTATCGGAAGCACAAATACATAATGCTCCCCGCTTTTGCCGGTAGTCACCAGTGTCTTGTAAACAATTTCATGCGGAAGCCCGTTCATATCAGCAGTGTCAATTCCGCTGATGAACTCATCGCATTCATAGGTCATATATTCATAAGGAATTTTTAATTTTTCCAGCATACGCATGGCATTTGTTTTTAATTCTTTTTTTCCCATTCTTTCCTCCGGCACTCATGCAGCGGACGCCGCAGTTTTTTTCTTGTGATTTCTACGAGCTGAAGTCCGGTCACGTCGACCAGCGTTGTCTGTATCGGATCTTTTGCAAGATGATGCCGAAGTTCCGTTAAAAGCTGCTGCATGGATTCCTCTTCTTCCATATTTATGAAGTCAACGATAATGATCCCTGACAGATTACGCAGCCTGATCTGCGCTGCAATAGCTTCCGCAGCTTCCATGTTGATCTCCAGGCAGGTCTTTTCATGACTTTTTTTAGAAATACATTTTCCAGAATTAACATCGATTACCGTCATAGCTTCTGTCGGCT
Organism: Lachnospiraceae bacterium; assembly: GCA_004556565.1. GTDB lineage: Bacteria > Bacillota > Clostridia > Lachnospirales > Lachnospiraceae > Schaedlerella. The sequence continues at coordinate 41,926 of SFGN01000017.1, forward strand.
GTATAATCAGATATCCACCGTGCTTCAGCCAAACCCGCTGATTCAGTGCCCGTTCCATTACAGTGGTGATACTGTACAGCTTTGCAAGCGGCAGCATCGGATCATAGTATTTCCGAAGAAGGGACAGAGATTCCGGCTGTTCTTTTTCAAAATATTCTTCGATCTCTCCGTAAAGCTCATCGTCTTCCACAATAATCTCTGTCAGGCCGTCCATGTAAACATTTTTCAAATCAGTCAGATATGGTTTTGTCGCTGTTTCCAGACAGGAAAAACATGTTCTGCAAAGAGCGGTCCGTTTCAGGTGATAAAATCTGGCTTCCAGTTTCTGGATTTCTTCCAGCAGTGTATCGTAAGAAACATCCTTAGCGTTTGTCCTGACGATTATTCCAAAATCTTCATTTTTTAGAAGAGAGAGTTTTTCTTTGAACTCGTCTCTCTGTGACTTTGGGATTTTCGCGGAAACACCGATCCGGTTATTGCCGGATGTAAGTACGGCATAACGTCCTGTCAGGCTGATATTGCTGCTTACGGTAGGGGCTTTGGTTTTTACGGCCTCCCTGCTGATCTGTACAAGAAGCTCGTCACCGATGCACAGAGTCTTTTTCCCGGCTTTTTTAGTAAATATGGCATGTTCCGCCTGACTGATGTCATAATAACAGTTGATCCCGCCTATATCAATGAAAGCAGCTCCAATATTGGCAACAATATTCTGCACTTTTCCTACATAAATATCACCCAGGGCCGCCGGTCTTGTTTCCTCTGCCGCCTCGCTAAGATGAATTTCCACAATTTCTCCGTCTTCCAGAAAGAAATTTAAGATGTTCTCATTTTCCTTTATCATAAGAATTTTTCTTTCCATAACGTCCACTACTTTCCTATAATCTCTTCTCCCAGTTCTTCAAGGCTTATCAGTTTTTTACCTTCATCACATTGTATACAAGCATACATTTCCAACCGGTGGAACAAAAAACAGTCCTGCTCTTCCTGCATGCCCATAAAACGATAAAATGCAGTCATTACAAGCTCAGGCTTGAGGTTCTGTACACTTCCCGATGCCAGCTTCATGAAAATCTGCCCGCCGCGCACTTCCATATGGTAAATCAGCGGGCGGATATCAACCTCTGCTTCGCTTCGTTTTGTCTGTTTTATGATGCAGATGGATTCCTGTTTCATAAAGTCCCCGACATGAGTTGTCAGGTTTTCCGGCCAGCTTCCTTTTTTTATTCCTACAAGGTAATCTGCCGCAGCCACGATTGCCATGCCTGTCATTTTCTTTTCTTCTGCGATCTGTCGGAAGCTGACAACTTCGATGCCGTCCACCATTGTGGCATTCATCTTGCGGACAGCTTCTTTACTTGCAATAGGAGCAGTCAGCTCAATATCAAAATATTCGGCATCGCTTGTCACACCGATGCCGAGAGGACTTGCAAATGACATAATCATGTGAGGGCTGTATCCTCCTGTAAATGCAATCGGAATATCGGCTCTGCGCATGACCTTTTGGAAGAAACGCATTACATCAAGATGCCCGATAAAACGAAGTGCTCCATATTTTCTGAACTTAATTCTGGCTTTCACTGTTCCTTCCTCCCCTCAAGGCAGACTCCGCCCTGGAATTGTGCAGCACCGCATCCGGAACACTGCATCCGGCAGTTTGGTGTCACTTCCGCTCTGCCTGCCTTTTCCCATTCACGTTTTAAAAATGCTTTGCTTACACCAATGTCAATGAAATCCCAGGGAAGTAGTTCGTCGGTATTTCTTTCTCTCAATGTATAAAACTCAAGGTCAACGCCTGTATTTTCAAACGCCTGCATCCAAAGTTCATTGTGGAAGGTTTCTGTCCAGGAATCGTACAGGCATCCAAGTCGGTAGGCCTCTTCAATGACTTTCCCCGTCCTTCTGTCGCCGCGGGCAAATACGCCCTCAAGCACGGTGACTTCCGCATCATGCCAGTTATATTTCAGACTCTTTTTATTCAGCTGCTGCAAAAATTCGTGCTTTACGATGCAGGCTCTTCTTACATATTCTTCCGCCTTCAGCATAGGCGCCCACTGGAACGGGGTGAAAGGCTTCGGGATAAAAAATGAAGAACTTGCGGTAATCTGACATTTCCCATGTCTCTGATCTTTTGGAATCTCATAGTAACGTCTGGCTACTCTGTCAGAAAGATGTGCAATTTCTTTCATATCTTCTTCTGTCTCAAAGGGAAGACCCAGCATGAAATAGAGCTTAACTTTTGACCAGCCGCCTTCAAATGCCTGTCCTGCCCCATTGATGATATCTTCTTCTGTAAGACCTTTGTTAATCACATTACGCATTCTCTGGGAACCCGCTTCCGGGGCAAAGGTAAGGCTGCTCTTTTTGATATCTTGTACTTTTCCCATAACGTCAAGGGAAAAAGCATCAATGCGAAGCGACGGAAGTGAAATATTTATTCCTTTATCTTTAAATTCATCGATCAGATAATGAACCAGTTCCTCCAGGCAGGAATAATCACTTGAGCTCAATGAACTCAAAGAGATTTCTTCATGTCCGGTATTCTGAAGCATCGTTTTGGCATATTGCTTCAGTACGTTTATATCCCGTTCTCTTGTGGGGCGGTACAACATTCCGGCCTGACAGAAACGGCATCCCCGGATGCATCCTCTCTGTATTTCCAGGACGACCCTGTCCTGTGTCACTTTGATAAACGGCACGACAGGCTTCATCGGGTAAGGGGTATCTGTCACATCCATGGCAATCTGCTTTTTTATTGAAGTCGGTGCAAGAGGATTGGTCGGGGTAAATGCTGCAAGTGTCCCGTCTTCATGATAAGACGGTTCATAAAACTGCGGAACATAAATACCCGGGATCTGTGCGGCACATTCCAGAAATTCTAGCCTGGTTTTCCCCTCCTTACGGCATTTCTTGTAAGTATCCAGAAGCTGATCATATACTGTTTCTCCTTCTCCGATATAGAATAAGTCGAAGAATCCGGCAAGCGGCTCCGGGTTATAAGTACAAGGTCCTCCGCCGATGACGATCGGGTCAGACCATGTACGGTCAGTGCTGTGCAGAGGAATCCGGCTCAGATCAAGAATCTGTAAAATATTTGTATAACACATTTCATATTGAATTGTGATTCCAAGAAAATCAAAATCCCTGATCGGGTCCTGAGATTCGAGGGCAAATAAAGGAAGATGATTCTCTCTCATTTTTTTATCCAGATCGATCCACGGTGAGTATACACGTTCACACCAGACATCTTCCCTTCTGTTGAACATATCGTAAAGAATCTGAATTCCGAGATGTGACATTCCAATCTCGTATACATCCGGAAAGCACATGGCGAAACGGATATCGATATTATTTTTGTCTTTCATGACCGCATTGAATTCATTTCCGATATAGCGTGCAGGCTTCTCAATATTAAGCAGAATCTCATCACTCAAAGCAAGCTTTCTCATAAAATATACCTGAAAATAAGTAACAGTTCCGTTCATTAATTCAGGATCCGCCCGCGTGTCCTGATGCCAGCTTCAAGTCTGCAAAGCAGGCAGGATATCAAACTGAATATCTGTGATTTCAGTTATGACCGGATTGTTACGAAACCTTTCATAAAATTTCAGGAATGCTCTGGCATTATAGTTTCATAAACAGCAATAAGAGCATCTGAACGGTTTATAAAAACTCAATCGGCTGCTCTTTGCTAAAAGATATTAATGACTTTAATCCATCTTCCGTTGTATTTATTCATTGTCTGCCAGTTTCCATGACATTTATGGTAGCATACAAAACGCTGATTTTCAAGTTTTTTTAATCATTGACGTTACAGTATATAAGCCATTTATGATAATGTCCTAGTATACCATATATGAAAATGTCCCAGATGTGGTATAATATCTTCCTTACGACTTATAACGAACAGGAGGAAAT
>SFGN01000079.1 GCA_004556565.1 Lachnospiraceae bacterium
TTGAAGATAATTTAATAAAAAATAAGAAGCAGCGATTCCAACAGGGGTCGCTGCTTCTCTCTTTCTTTTGAAAATGTCCTTGACAAAGGGTACGATTTAATGGTACTGTAATTCTGTACGGCAACAAGATTATCAAGTAATCATGGAACTATCCGGAGAAATTCCGGTGAAGCTTCTTTGCAAGACAATGGGCATCCAGAGGAGCAGTTTCTACGCTTGGAAAAAACATCTTTCTCAGCCGTCGGGCAAAGAAAAGCGCCTTTTGAGCAACGTCCTGCTGTTCCAGGAGTACCATTGGAAGTATCCATCGCACGGCTATCGCTGGCTGAACGCCAAGATACGGTTGGACAAAGAGATTGTCCTGTCCGATCCCTATGCCCACAAATGCTGTAGGATTGCGGGAATCAAGAGCAAATCCAAGCACTACAGGTACAAGAAGGCTGGCGATCCAGCGCGGATATTTCCCAACCTGCTCATGTCTGAAATGCAGATCGATGGGCCAATGCAGTGCATCGTGAGTGATATGACCGCTTTTTATGTGAAAGGCATCTACCATGAACTGACTCTTTATATGGATCTATGGAACAATGAGATTGTCAGTCATTCCCTCTCTGCAAAACGCGGTGATCGCATGACTTACATCAGCGGACTGGAAAATCTGATTGAGTGGCAAAAACGGCATCCGGAGCACCAAATGGTTCTCCATTCTGACCAGGGATCGGTCTACGCCTCCAAAGCCTACAACGAGCTATTGCCCATGTACGGCATCACCCGATCCATGTCACGTGCCGGGACCCCCACAGACAATGCCGCTATGGAGTCCATCAATGGATGGATCAAGGCGGAGCTGTTCATGGACTTGCATGTGACCGGCGAGAAACCGGTCAAGGAGGAGGTGGATGACTACATTCTTTTCTTCAATGAACAGAGGCCAGCCTATTCCTTAGGCTACCTGACGCCGAAGCAGTATCGGGAACGTCACACGCCCATCTGCTGATCTCGTCTGCATTATCGATGGCATGGTTTGTCTAACAAGCTTGAAGGATGTCAGAAAAGTTGATGAATCTTGTACATCGATTCGTTTTTTATGCCTGATTTTTTTAGTTTTGTGTCCAATTTTTGTTGACAAGTGCAAGTGACTGCATCTTTGATTGTATGAAGTGATGTATTAGTAATGGCAATAAGAGTGCTAATTGCTGATGATCACGCTCTATTGAGCCAATACGACCCGTTGAATTTGGCGGGTCGTTCAACAGATAGTAGGAGGTTATTATGAAGAAATTTTGTTTTTTGTTTTTGATAATCTGTGGCTTGATGGTTTTCTGCCTTCAGGATTGTCAAGCGCGGCAGAAATTAAATCTTGCTGATCTGGAAAATAAATATAACGCCGTGATTGGTGTTTACGCCGTTGACATGGAGAATGGAAAAAAAATTTGCTACAAACCTGATACGCGTTTTTCCTACTGCTCGACACACAAAGTTTTTACGGCTGCAGAATTGCTAAGACAAAAAAATACCTCCGATTTGAATGAAATTCGTAAGTTTTCGGCGGAAGATATTTTGTCCTACGCGCCAATCACCAAAGACCATGTTGCTGATGGCATGACGCTGGCGGAAATTTGTTCGGCATCGCTCAGGTGGAGTGACAACACGGCGGCAAATTTAATTTTGCAGGAGATCGGCGGCGTGGAAAATTTCAAGGTGGCACTTAAAAATATTGGCGACAAAACTACCAAACCTGCGCGAAATGAACCTGAACTTAATCTTTTCAATCCAAAAGATAATCGTGATACTAGCACGCCGAGACAGATGGTAAAAAATTTGCAAGTCTATATATTCGGCGATATTTTGAGCGACGACAAGAAAAAACTGCTGATTGATTGGATGAGCGACAATTCCATAACCGACACGCTTATCAAGGCAGAAACTCCGCAAGGTTGGAAAGTTATCGACAAGAGCGGTTCAGGCGATTATGGGGCGCGGAATGATATTGCCGTGATTTATCCGCCCAATCGCAAACCCATTGTCATGGCGATAATGTCGCGCCGCACGGAAAAAAATGCAAAATCTGACGACGCTATGATTGCGGAGGCGGCAAAACGAATTTTTGATAATTTAGTATTTTAAAGGGGCTTGATAGCATCGGTATTGCCGATGGGCAGAGAGGGCCATCACGCAAAAATATTTCGCCAAACATTTATATCTCACTCAAACTTCGCACACCTGAAACCCTTACTATTATATCATATTCCGATTTTCTTCATCAAAAATACGGCAGAGAATCCTGCGTTTCCTCTTGGATTCTCTGCCGTAATCCTTTTTTCCTGCTTATGCTCTGATTTCCGTCCCGTCCTTGAAGGTCACCCGGATATCGTCTTTGCTGTACACTGTGATGAAATCCACCAGGCTGCCCCACAGCCGGGCATCGAACTCCTTAATGAGATCCTGATTCCTAAGCTCCTTGATGAAGCTGTCCATCTGACGGCTCCGGGCCTTGCGATACTGGATGGCTTCACAGGTCTTGTCGTACTGCGTCTTCGCTGCTTCATACCGACTGACCAGTTCGTTGTAGTTCCGGTCATAATCATCCTGGTTCTGCGCGACCCTGGCGTTCTCGGCTATGAGCTGCTGTATCTTGTCGGCCAGCAGGTTCAAATCTGTGCTTATCCTGTCCCGCTCCTCTTCCAAGTCTTCTGTGTCAGTGAGCCGTTCCTTCAGCAGTGTGATGCTGTCAAGTACGTCCGCTTTGTTTTCGATGAGCTGATTGACGGCCCGGACGAAGGCTTCCTTGATATCATCCTCTGTCAGATGTGGTGTCTTGCAATGGCTCTTGAACTTATCGTTGCATCGGTAGATGGTTCTGCGGTACTTGTCGGTCGAATGCCAGACCTTGGCCCCGTACCAGCCTCCGCACTGGCCGCACTTGATTTTGCTGGAGAAGATGGATACGCCGCTGTAACGTCCCCTGCCTTCACGCCGCCGCTTGATTTCTTCCTGTACCCAGTCGAAGACCTGCGGGCTGATGATGGCTTCGTGGTTATTTTCCACATAGTACTGCGGCACTTCCCCTTCATTCGCTTTCGTTTCTTTGGTCAGGAAGTTGACGGTGAACCGCTTCTGCAGCAGGGCATCGCCCTTGTATTTCTCATTTGTCAGGATGCTCTCTACCGTCCCCGGATACCAGCGTTTCTTTCTTGCCGGAGTTTCCAGCCCTCTGGAAGTCAGCTCCCTGGCAATGGAGTGGAAGGTATACCCGTCCAGGAACAAGCGGTAAATCAGTTTCACCGTCTTGGCCTGTTCCCGGTTGACGACCAGATTCCCGTCAGGCCCTTTGTCATAGCCGAGAAAATGCCTGTAGGGAACACTCACCTTGCCATCAGCGAACCGCTTCCGATGACCCCAGGTGACGTTTTCCGAAATGCTCCGGCTTTCTTCCTGCGCCAGGGAACTCATGATGGTGATGAGGAGTTCGCCCTTGGCATCGAGCGTCCAGATGTTTTCCTTCTCGAAATAAATCTCGATGCCCTTATCCTTGAGCCTGCGTACCGTTGTCAGGCTGTCTACGGTATTTCTGGCAAAGCGGCTGACTGATTTTGTGACGATGAGGTCGATTTTCCCATCCATGGCATCCCTGACCATCCGCTTGAAACCATTGCGGTGACGCGTGTTGGTCGCCGAGACGCCTTCATCGGTGTAGATGCCGACAAATTCCCAGTCATCCCGTTCCCTGATATAGTTCGTATAATAATCGACCTGTGCTTCATAGCTGCTGATCTGGTCATCATGGTCCGTGGAAACCCTGGCATAGCCCGCTACTCTCCGCTTCTTCCGGCTGTTAATCGGAGCCGCCGTATAACGGCTGATGGTGGCCGGGATGGCCCTTACTGTCTTTGCCACTTTTCTCCGCTCTCCTTTCTCCGTGCCTTGGGACGCCGCTTGGATGGCGTAGGCGTATAAGAAATCTCTTCTGTTCTCCCACTCTTGAAATGGACAGTCAAGCAGTCTGGCTTTCCGGCTTCGATAGATTCCACTTTCCCCCGGAATCTATCCTCATCAAAGTCCTCTAACCCCATGGCCTCTGCGGCCACACGCTTCAGGTCATCTTCCCGGATGCTGACCGATTCACATTTGCCGCCTTTGCTGCATCGCCAATAAACAGGCCTGTCATGCTTCGTTTTACACCGCCGGAAAGAGGATCCGCACAAGGCGCACCGGATGCGGGTCGTAAAGACGGAGAACCGTGTTCCCTTGCCATTGGCCATGTAGTTTTTCATCCATGCCCTCTGACGATCCTTATACTCATCGGTCCAGCAATCCTTCTTCGCCGTTGATACCCAGTGCCGGATAAGTTTCTGTCCGTTTTTCATACAGAAAACCATCACATGGTATTCTGGCACTACTATCTTTTCGACCCGGTCAAGAAACGCCTGCTCATCGAAATCATCCAGGCCTAGGACTTCTGTACTCTCCTTCACGAGGACTGCATGCGGGATACTGCCTTTTGCGCCGCAATTCCGGCCTTTCAGTTTATGGGAGCCGCAATCCCAGAATTCTTCAAAGCCCCGGTCTGTGCGGCGATTGTGCATATAACTCCGACCGCAGATGCCGCATTTGATTTTTCCCGTGAAGCAGGTCGTGTTCAAGGACTTATTGGCCAGCGCCCCCAGTTCCTTTCGCCGCGCCATCTCCTGCTGCACGTAATCAAAGGTTTCCTTGTCGATGATAGGCTCATGCGTATTTTCAACATAATACCTAGGAAGTTCTCCCCGGTTCTTCTTCCGCTTCTTGAGGATTGGATCCGTCACATATTCCTTCTGGAAAAGCATATTGCCGGTATAGGTAACATTGGTCAGGACAACCCTGATGTTGGAATCCATCCAGCGGCGGCCATTCCGGGTCGTGATGCCTTCGGCAGCAAATTCCCGTTCGGTTTCAAGACGTGACTTGCCATCAAGGAAATTCTGGAAGATGCGCCTGACAACAGCTGCTTCCTCGGGAACTACCACCAGGTTATCCCCTTCCCAGCGATACCCGTAAACACGGAACCGCCCGTTAGGATTCCCCTGCTCAAATTGTTTCTTGATGCGCCACCGGATATTTTCACTAATGGAACGGCTTTCCTCCTGGGCAAAAGATGCCAGGATGGTCATCATAAGCTCGCCGTCCCCGCTCATGGTATGGATATTCTCTTTTTCAAACCAAACTTCGATGCCCAGCTCTTTCAGATGCCGGACGGTACGCAGAAGGTCTACGGTGTTGCGTGCGAAGCGCTGGATGGACTTGGTCAGGATGCTGTCTATCTTCCCGGCTTCGGCATCTTCCAGCATCCGCAGGAATTCCTGCCTCTTCTTCATCCCCGTCCCAGAGATGCCATAGTCGGCATAGACCCCGGCGTATTCCCAGTCCGGGTTCTTCTGGATGAGGCTGCTGTAATAACTGACCTGCGCCGAAAGGGAATGGTGCATCCGCTCCGATTCCATGGATACGCGGGCATAGGCTGCGACTTTCTTTCTTTGCTTCAAATTTGGTATGCGTCGTTCAATCTTACGGATAGTCCGCATAGAATCAGCTCCTTTCGACACTATATATCACTCTGTTTGATACAATTATCAAGTGTATAAGTCCCCGGAAAAAGGCTGATAGCGGCGAAGCATCTCCTGCTCGAAGTCCCGGTACTCCTTCCCGGTGATGAGCTTTTCGGCCAGCATCCGCCTTGCCAGATACATCGCCATCTGGAAGGCTGTTTCATTTTGAAACGACCTCTTATCCATGGCGGACACCTCCGAACCGGTATGCAATATAGCATGCGTGGGAGCAGAACTTCCGATGGCTGTTGCCGTAGACAGTGAATTTCTTCCCGCAAGCCGGACAGGTATAGTTGTAGACTGCCTTCCGCTTCACCAGCTCCAGATGTGCGTTCCACCACTTATTCCGGCAGGCATCGCAGCAGAACCGTTTCCGCTTCCGTCCCGTATTCTGCTCAATCGGCTTTCCGCACTGCTCGCAAACTGAGGCTGCCGACTTCGCCGCCAGGCTGTGCCGCCGGCAGAACGACTTCACTGTATTGATGGAAATCTGGAGCCGCGCCGCTATCCTGCCATATCCTGCCCCATCCCGGCGCATGGCAATGATCTGTTGTTTCTGTTCGTCCGTCATGATGGACACCTCCTGAAAATTTAGCTTTCAGGAGTAATAGGACAGAACAGCTATCGTTAAGTACTTCAAAAGAAGATTCAACAGGACTTATCTATTTTTAGATATAGTCTTTTCAGTTTTATCTAAAGCTTGACATTATAGTCATATGATGACTATAATAAACCTACCTCAGAAAGGGAGATTATACTATGTCATATAATCGTTACAAAAATACGCAAAAAAGAAAAAATTATCTATTAATCCATAATAAGGAAAAGTATGATAGAGTATCTATCATACTTCCAAAAGGAACAAAAGAAAAAATAAAAAGGCTAGATATTTTAAACCGTACCCTTTGTCAAGGACATTTTTAAGAGAAAGAGAGAAGCAGCAGTTCCTGCCGGAACCGCTGCTTCTTAGTTTTTATTAAAATATCCTCAATGGGTAAAGGCCTGTTTTTACATACTCATAATACTCGTTTGGGGATAGCTTGGCTAACTTCCACTGGTACCTATCGTTATTGTAGTAATCCATCCACCTATCTATTTCAGCTCTTAAGGCCTCAAAGTCTTTGCATTTAGATATATGTATTTCGTCCTTCATGTGTCCATAAAAGCTCTCTTGTGGTGCGTTATCCCAACAATTTCCTCTTCTTGACATGGATTGCCTAAGATTAGCATCATGGACTAACTGCATAAATTTATAACTTGTATAGTGTGAACCCTGGTCGGAATGAATTATAGTTTCACTAGAGATTTCATTACCATGCTTTGCTAGTACCATATTAACAGTTTCCAACACAAAATCTATTGCCAGAGAATCACTCAGACAATATCCTAATACTTGCATTGTATAGGAGTCTAGAATTGTAGATAAATAACAGTATTTATCATTTAATGGTATGTAAGTTATATCTGTTAACAATACTTTTCTAGGTCCATGTTCTTTAAATTCCCGGTTCAAAAGATTAGGAGCAACCTTATTGGTTCTCAAAGCTCTTACCATTTGCCTGTATGGATTTGGCTTTCTAATTGGGCATCTCAAATTGTACTTTACCATTAGCCGCCTTATCTTTTTAAGATTCATCAGCACTGGCTTCTCCAAATGTAACAACCTCATATGGATGCCGCGAATGCCTTTGTCATAGCCCTTAAATTTATATGCCTCAAGAATTTTACTAAAATCTGCTCTATCCTTCTGTTCATGTTCATTACGGGAATCCATATTGCTTAACCAATTATAGTATCCAGATCTAGTAACATGAGCGAGTTTACATAAATGGGACACTTTCAATTGATTATCTGGCTTAGATACTAAATCATGAATCAATTGAAATTTTCTATTCGACAACCCAAGAGATATTTCACGTGCTAGTCTGATTTGTCCAAAGAGCACAGCTTTTTTAAGAAATCTACCTCCTGTCTAAGATATGAGAGTTCGTACTGCATAGATGCTATCGCTGCCTCGAATGGCAAATCGCTATAATTTTTATTCTTAGGTGGAGGCTTTACTTCACCACCAACTCCCTGAGTGAGAGGTTTTCCAGATTCCATTGCCTTCTTTAGCTTAAAAGTGAAGTTGTTTATTCTGTAAGCACCTAAAATATTAGGGTCATATCCTAACTCCTTAAAAATAGACACTGGTGAAAAACCTTGAAGGTAAAGTTTCCAAAATTTCTCCTTAAACTCTACCGTCAATAATAACATGTTATAAGTTACTCTGTAGGTGTATGGATTCTTACGTAACAGCTCCATTTCCTCTTCAGTAAAGCGCTTTACAGCCATTTTGAGCACCTCCGCCTTTTATCCATAGTATAACATACAGTTTGGGAAAAAGTCGCTCAAAAACGATTTAAGACCAAGGAAAAGAAAAAAGTGTCCATTTTTAGGGATTGACCAAAAGAAAGCTGTCCAATTCTAGTATTTTTCTTGAAAACTGTCCAAAGTAACTCTCTTTTCGTTCTCTCTTAGTGTCCAGATTTAAACAATAAGTTAAAGGGACACTTAAGTCATAAATGCAAATATAATTCATGTAGACTATGTTGCTTTAATGCCCATATCGCTTTCTATACTACCTACCAAACTGTCCATGACTATGGGTACATTATATTAACATCAGAGGCGTTCTACCGCAGTATAGGTAGAGCGCCTTTTGCCTACGCTCTACTTCTACCGTACTTTACGTCTAACCTCTAGGTAGTAATCTAAAGAACAAGGTTACTACTAGCTTACGCTAGTAGTTTTTATCACAGCCAAAAGAAATAAAGACAGAAAGAAAAAATTATAAAAAAGAAAGAGAGAAAAAAGAAAACTCAATGTATTAATGGCTAAAAAACAATCAAAAGTCAGACAAAGAAAAAAAATCTAAAAAATTTTTTAAAAATATTTATTATGTGTGTCTGACTTTTACCCTAAAAAAAGCCATTAATAGAGTGAGAGGCAAAAACAACACGCTCCCGCCTCTTGCCCAAAGCAGAATCCGGATATGCAAGTAAGCGCATGGGAGAAAAAATACAAAGGAGCTTTTTGATATATGCTTGTAACAAATCCCCGCAGAATTAATCATGAACAGCTGCGAATCTTGGCTAAGAATGCCAAAGGCGGTATCACTCACATCTATCTGCATTGGACGGCAGGAACCTACGACCAGGTTTTTGATGATTACCACATCAACATCGGCGAGCATGGCGAGCTTTACCTCACCTGCAACATGCTGCGCGAATATAAATCGCATACCTGGCGTCGCAACAGTCGCTCCATTGGCGTCACTCTCTGTTGCGCTAAGGATGCAATCCTTGCCTACAAATGCAATCCTGTGTTTGGCGCATATCCACCGACTGAACTTCAAGTAGAACAGATGGCGATTGTAGTCGCTATCCTGTGTCACGAGTTGGAACTGGAAATCAATAATGATACAGTTCTGACTCATGCCGAAGCAGCCAGTCGCGACCAATATGGTCCCGGTCAAGGTGATCCCGATATGCGCTGGGATTTGTACATGCTCAAAGGCATGCCGGAAACGAGGGCCCTGCGCCCGGGAGGCGTGCTGCTGCGAAAAAAGGCTCTGGCGTATTTGCAC
>SFGN01000080.1 GCA_004556565.1 Lachnospiraceae bacterium
CAAATGCAGAAAAAATGTCCGTTGTAAGGTGAGAGGGGGGTGAAATCCAAAAGAGCCAAACTGAATGACCGTCCAAGGGATACTTTCTCCGGGGAAGCACGCGATGAGACGAGCGTACCAAGGAGAAAAGAAAACGGCACAGCGCCGAAAAGGGTTGCCTGTCAGAGTCCTGCGGATAGAACGGCGAAGTAATCAACCACAAATCAGGAAAGGAAGGTATTTTGCCTATGGCAGAACAGTCGTTTATGAGAATTGAAGAAGTAGCGCAGGAATTGGGCGTGTCCAAGTCCTATGCCTACAAAATCGTGCAGAAACTCAATCAGGAATTAAAAGAAAAGGGATACCTGACCATTTCAGGGCGGGTAAACCGCAAGTATTTTCAGGAAAAAGCCTGCTACAGAGGGCTGGAAAGGAAGGATTCATAATGGCAGTCTATAAGGAAGAAAAAACGAACACATGGCGTGTGATCTACCGCTATACGGACTGGACAGGAGAGCGCAAGCAATCGCAAAGACGCGGTTTCAAGACAAAGCGGGAAGCACTGGCTTGGGAGCGTGAACAGCTCAATAAATCCACCGCCGATCTGGATATGACGTTTGCGAGCTTCGTGGAGCAGTACACGGCAGATATGAAGACCCGTATTAAGGAAAACACATGGGCAACGAAAGACCATATCATCCGCACCAAGCTGCTGCCCTACTTCGGAAAGTTGAAAATGTGCAATATCACGGCACAGCAGATCATCACCTGGCAAAACGAAATGCTGGATCATAAGGATGAAAACGGCAAGAAATATTCGCCTGTCTATCTCCGCTCCGTGAACAGTCAACTCAGTGCCATCTTCAATCATGCCGTGCGATACTACAATCTTCGGGAAAACCCATGTAAAAAGGCCGGCAGCATGGGCAAGAAGAAAAACCGGGAAATGCTTTTCTGGACCAAAGAGGAATATCTGAAATTTGCCGAAGTTATGATGGACAAGCCGCTATCCTTTTACGCCTTCGAAATGCTCTACTGGTGCGGCATCCGCGAAGGAGAACTTCTGGCGCTGACACCCGCAGATTTTGATTTTGAAAAATGCACCGTGTCAATCACAAAATCCTATCAGCGCTTGAATGGACAGGATTTGATCACAACGCCCAAAACCGAGAAAAGCAACCGCATCATAAAAATGCCGCAGTTCCTCGCAGATGAAATGCAGGACTATCTGAAACAGCTTTATGGCATTGAGCCAAATGACCGGATGTTCACTGTCACAAAGAGCTATCTCCACCGTGAGATGGACAGAGGCGCAAAGGAAGCAGGCGTTAAGCGTATCCGGATTCACGACATCCGTCATAGCGCAGTTTCGCTGCTGATCGACATGGGATTCTCCGCAACAGCGATTGCCGACCGCGTAGGGCATGAGAGCATCGACATCACCTATAATTACGCGCACCTGTTCCCGTCCAAGCAGACAGAGATGGCTGAGAAGTTAAATATGGAAAGGGGGTAATTGAAAATGTCACTGAAAAACCGAGACAACCACAACCGCTGGCGCAACAAGACTGTTGCTTTCCGGGTATCACCGGAGGAAGATGCGCAAATCGAAACCTTTGTCAAGCTCTCCGGGCTGACGAAGCAGGACTACATCACCCGCCGCCTGACCTACAAGGATGTGGTGGTGCAGGGCAATCCGAGAGTTTACAAGGCGCTGCGCGACCAGCTTGCCGCCGTGCTGGACGAGCTGCGACGTATTGAAGCGGGCGACAGCGTGAACGACGAACTGCTTGATGTGATTGAAATGATCGCCGTCATCATGGATGGCATGAAGGAGGAAAATGCCTATGGAGAATGAAAACTATAAAAAGGAAACGACCGTCCCGGACACATCTGTTGGCGCAGATGATGGACAGCCGCTTCACAATTCAACTGAGAACAGTATATCCGCTTTTGATGAAGAAATCAACGGTGATTTTCAAAACAACTCGGAAAGTCTTGACGAAATCTACCGTAGGATGCAGCGATTGACAGACCCGCATTACCTGCACACGATCTCCATGACAGAGCTGTACCAGACCGCGTATCAGAGCAGGCCGCCCATTATCGACGGCTTGCTCTACGCGGGCGCGTACATCCTCGCAGGTGCGCCAAAGATCGGCAAATCATTTCTGGTGGCGCAGATCGCCTATCATGTCAGCACCGGCAAAGCGCTGTGGGACTACGAAGTCCATCCCGGTACGGTGCTGTACCTTGCCTTGGAGGACGATTTTCAGCGCATCCAGAGCCGTATGTTCATGATGTACGGCGTCAACGACACCGACCGGCTGCGCTTTGCAACTGCGGCGGGCAAGATCGGAAACGGGCTGGACGAGCAGCTTGAGAATTTCGTGTGCGAGCATCCCGACACCAAACTCATTATCATCGACACCATGCAGAAGATCCGGGAGGTCGGCGGCGAAGCATACAGCTACGCCAGCGATTATGAGATCATCGGTCGGCTCAAGCAATTTGCCGACAAGCACTGCATCTGCGTTCTGACTGTTCACCACACCCGCAAGCAGCCTGCCGGTGACAGCTTCGAAATGATCTCCGGTACAACCGTTAGAGGCAACCATCGACGTGGTGGGGCGCGACCAGCAGGATCAGATTCTCTATCTGAAAAAGGATGCCGACACACAGATCTGGAATCTCGAAAAGGTGGAAAACGAACTGCACAAAGAGCCACCCGATCATATTCTGGAAGCTGTCTCTGGTCTGGTGTCCGCAGAACAGCCGGTATGGACAGGCTCTCCCTCCGAGCTTGCCGATGTTGTTTCTGTCGGCATGGCGGCAAATGCACTGAGCAAGTATCTGAATGTGAAGTCCGGCAGGCTGCTGGATGAATTCCACGTCCGCTATGAGAACAAAGTCCGGCACGAAGGGCGGCGTATCACGCTGACCTTCATAGCCAAAAACGAATAAGCCGCGCGACAGCTGCGACGGTTGCAACGGTGAAAATGATACCGTAAAACAACCGTCGCAATCGTTGCGACCGTCGCGGAAAGGAGCAATACAGAATGAAAACCGTACAAATCCCCTATGACCTGTTTCTCGACCTTGCCATGTACCATCTGCGGGGCGAGGATGATTACGAAGAAGAAATCCGTCAGGGCTTGGAGCAGAAGCTCGATGCCATGCTGAACCGTCAGCTCTATTCCCGGTACAAAACGGCACCCACTGAGGAAGAACGCGAACAGGCGCGGCAGGAATATCTTGACCGGCGCGGCGTTCCGCAGAGCTATCGATGGACTGTTCCTCCATGGGAGCTGTGACAGGAGCGTGCCACGCTCCTGTGGTTGGCAGACACGGCAGCGCATGGGCTGCTGTCTCCTCGCGTCCCCCGTCCCCATCGAAAAATCCGCAGAGTTTGAGATGGATGTGGGCAGGAGATTATGAGCAGTGGTTGTCTGCAAATAAGCTGCTGACCACGCCGGTTTTTGCGGTTTGTATCCACACCGCAAACCGTAAAACCGGCAGAGGCTTCCGCAGAAGCCGCATACCCCCTCGGAGAGCCCACGATACTTTGCAGCCGCAGGATGAAAGTATCATAGTGGGTTATTACACTTCCGCAGAAGTGCCTCTCCGAAAGCTCCCCCGTCCTGCACAATCTGAAATCAGGAGGTAAACTGCCTATGGCAAGAGGCGACGGTATTCACCGTACCAGCGCAAGAAACGCAAGAATGAAAGATACAGACATCGACAACGCACAGGCGCATAATGAGCGCGAAAAATCGTCGTATGTCAATCAGGACATCGTTCCTGAACGGACACAATACAATGTCCATTTCAAAACACCAACCGCCGGGTACAAGGAGATGTTCGAGCAGATGCGCTCTGACGGCGTGATCTCCACACGCGGTCTGAAAGCGGATGCTGAGAAATTCGGAGAGCTGATCTTCGACGTCAACTCCGCCTACTTTTTCAACCACGGCGGCTATGACTTTGCAAAACAATTTTACGCCGATGCCTACAAAGCTGCAATCAAAATTGTGGGCGGCGAGCAATACATCCTATCGGCGGTCATGCACGCCGACGAGCGCAACCGCGCCATGTCCGACGCGCTGGGACAAGACGTGTATCACTACCAAGAAAAGCAAATCCTGTGGTCGAAGCGCTGCAAGGATGAGTCGCTTCGCGGCACGGTCAAGGAGATAATCCAGCAGGTCAGCATGAGCAAGAAGTGGGACTCCAAGCCCGCGCTAGACGAGAACGGTACGCCGATTCTGAGCGCCAAGGGCAAGCCTGTTCTCAAAAAATCCTACAGCGTTTTGCAGGACGATTTCTTCCGGTATATGTGCGACGCCGGGTACGACGATGTGGAGCGCGGCGAACGCGGTAGCTCCGAGGAACACCTGACGGTGACGCAGTTCAAGGTGCAGCAGGAACAGGCGCGGCTGGCAGAACTCACAGAGCAGAACCGCCAGCAGGAACAGCAGGTAGCGACGCTCGGCAGACAGATTGAGAAAATTCGGAATCAGCAGGTCGATGTGGCGGCTATCGAAAAGATTGAGGCGAAGTCCGTTCCCTTCTCAAGCAAGGTTGCCGTGGAGCGTGAGGATTTTGAACGCCTGTCCACGCTTGCAAAGAAGTACATTACAGCCGAGAAAAAGGAATCCAAATTGCAAAAGGCTCTGGACGCAGCAAACAGACTGATTGCAAAGCTCAAAGCAGAGATCACCGGTCTGAAACAGGAGCTTTCCGAGTACAAATCCGTTCGCAGCAAGCTCCGCACATCAGATCTGGAACGCGAGAACGCAGAGCTTCGAGGAAAAGTGCAGCGCTACGAGGATGTGATCCAGCGCAATAACCTCTGGCATTTCTTCCGTCCGCGAAGAGAAAAGGTGGCAACGCGCGACGATGAACGCTGATGTCGTGTTGAGCTGAGAAAAACCGATTTTATCAAATGGGAGCGTCCAGATCGAGCAGCGTATCATTTGGGCGCTCCCCATTCAAAAATCAACCTGTTTTTGCAGGTGTAGAGCTGAGAAAAAATTTCGAAAATGCGCCTGTTTTTGCAGAACAGGCAGAAACGGAGGCAATATGAAAACCGGACTGACTAAGAGGCAGAAAACGACCTGCATCTATTTTGACGAAGCTGGCAAAACCGTCGAAATTCAGACGCATAATACCGCGCTCAAAAAGCGGATAACACAGTATGCAGCAAAACATCCCGATTTGTGCAGGCAGACCGACGATGACGAACAGGGCGGTCTTACTTTTGAGATTGACCGCAGGCGATTCGCTGTCCGTTTGACTGCGCCGTATTCGGATGAGCGCCGAAAGGCGGCAAGTGAACTTGCCAAGAGAAACGGACTGAAAGGACGAGATAGAACCGGAAGTAAGTGATTTATCTGCTAATGTCCATAGGAGCCGCCAAGCTCCTATGGACATTGTTGTGAGCAAGAAATATTGGTAATTACGTACTTGTTCCCTGATCCAAAGTATGATATACTGATAACAAGTTCAGCGAAAGCTGATTTTTACTCATTAAAATATGAATTCAATTTACTGTTGGAGTGAAGGACATGGCTGTAAGTTACAAGAAATTATGGAAGCTGCTAATTGATAAGGATATGAAGAAAAAGGACCTTTGCGCAGCAGCAGGCATCAGCCATGCATCAATGGCAAAGCTCGGTAAAAATGAAAATGTTACAACCGATGTTCTTGTGAAGATTTGTACCGCTTTGCAATGCGATATTGGTGATATAATGGAACTTACACCCGAGGTCAAAGCCTGAGAGGAGACGGCAAAATGCAAAGTAATACAGCAGCACAGATTTCTACAATAGCCGCCAAACCGATTCTCAAGTGGGCAGGCGGCAAGACTCAAATGCTGGGAGAACTGCTTCCAAAGGTTCCTTCTTCCTATGGACGTTACATTGAACCTTTTTTCGGTGGTGGTGCCTTGTTTTTTGCATTGCAGCCCGAAAATGCTGTCATTGCAGATAGTAACCCCGAGCTAATCAATATGTATCGCCAAGTGGCAGACCATGTGGACGATGTGATCAGCTACCTTGAAAAATACCAAAATACAAGTGAAATATTTTATTCTGTACGCAGTTTAGATTGGGAGACTTTGCCCAAGGCAGAAGCTGCCGCAAGGACGATTTATCTCAACCGGACATGCTACAATGGACTTTATCGTGTCAACAAAAAAGGACAGTTTAATGTACCATACGGAAAGTACAAGAATCCAAAAATATGTGACACTGAAGCGCTTCATGCGGCGTCACAGGCTTTGCGGAAAGCTGATATTGTCTGTGGAGACTATTTCCTTGTTCTGGAGCATTATGCTCAGCCGGGTGATTTCATTTTCTTAGATCCTCCATATCTCCCGATTTCCGAGTATTCGGATTTTAAGAGATACACTAAAGAACAATTCTATGAAGAAGATCATGTTGAACTTGCAAAACAAGTCATGCGTTTGCACGAAAAAGGCTGTCACGTCATCCTGACAAACTCAAACCATCCTCTTGTGCATGAATTATATGCTCCGTTCAAAATTGATGTTATCCAAACGAAGCGTCACATTTCCTGCAACGGAAGTACACGAAAAGGCGAGGACGTGATTGTAACCGTTCCACCAAAGCAGCACTTTCTTATCAAACTTGCCCCTAAGCCTTTACCGGAACAGGTTTCTGCATATCCTCCTACACGGTTTATGGGTTCAAAGAGCAAACTACTGTCTGAGATATGGTCGGTTGCTTCTCAGTTCCAAGCCGAAACAGTAGTGGATTTATTCTCTGGTTCTGGCATTGTCGGGTATATGTTCAAGGCGCAAGGCAAAACGGTAATCAGCAATGATTATATGTCTATGTCGGCAACTTTTACAAAAGCAATGGTCGAGAACAATAATGTTACCCTGCCGCTCAATGAGGCAAAGAGTCTGCTGGTTACGCACAAGGAATCCGATCATTTTGTTGCAAGCACATTTAAGGATTTGTACTATACGGACGATGAGAATGATCTCATTGATACCCTTCGCACCAATATTGCAGGAATACACGACCAATACAAGCGCGCGATTGCAATGACAGCATTGATTCGCGCCTGTACCAAAAAGCGTCCTCGCGGTATTTTTACATACACTGGAAACCGTTATAATGATGGACGAAAAGATTTGCAAAAGGCACTCTCCCAGCAATTCCTTGAAGCAGTTGATGCAGTAAATAAAGCCGTCTTTGATAATGGAAAGCCGAATAAGTCACGAAATGGTGATGCAATGGATCTCCGCATTGAACAGGCTGATTTGGTGTACATAGACCCCCCATACTATTCACCGCTCTCCGATAATGAGTATGTGCGCCGGTATCATTTTGTGGAGGGGCTTGCCCGAGATTGGAAAGGCGTAGAAATTCAGGAGCATACGCAGACGAAGAAATTCAAATCCTATCCAACCCCATTTTCAACAAGGAAAGGCGCAGCAGATGCGTTTGACCGACTATTCAAGAAATTTGCAAATAGTGTTTTAATCGTCTCCTATTCTTCAAATAGTCTTCCCACACAAGATGAAATGGTGGCAATCATGGCAAAGTACAAGAAACATGTTGAAGTTGTTCCGGTAGATTACAAGTATTCTTTCGGAAATCAGAGCGATGCCAAAACACATAGGAATTCAGTACAGGAATACCTTTTTGTTGGGTATTGATTGGGGGTGCAGCATGAGCACGAAGATAGAAATTTGGCTTGTCGGTAATACGGGATTGCGCAATCCAAATCGTATTCAAGATGGTTTCGCTATATTTGCAAACTCACCCTATGTTGGGAATCTCCGTGGAAGAGATAACGAAATAGGCTTTATGCGTCTTTTGGATGAAAAAGGAATCATCCAAAATGAAAATGGTAAAGATGAGTCCGGAAGTCACGCACGAAAGTGGCGCTTGATGTTTTCCAGAAACGGGTTTATTTATCCCCAGCTCAAGAAAAAAGATGGCGAGCAGGAAGAGTTAGGACCGCTTGATGAAATCACGCCATTTGGCAAAACCTTCCTGAAAGCAGACACATATCCCGCAGTGCAAGAGTGCTTTCTTCGTTCAATGAGCGTTGAACAATATCCAATGCCTGATGGTATGCACTATTTTTCTCCGTTAAGATGGCTCCTGGCAGTCATGCTGGAACTTGAGCAGCGAACCGGTTCTTCTGAATTGAGCAGAATCGAATTCGCACTGTGGGGACATACCACTAATCCCAGCTATAATGTGGATGAGGTTGTTGATAGGATTCTTGATCTGCGTCAACGAAGAGCTGCTGCCCCTGCCAAGCGCTCTTTTGATAAGAAAGAAATTGCAACCAGAGGCGAAAATTACGACAAAAAGCCTGATAATTTCTTAGATTATAGCGATATGAATATGCGGTATCTCCGTATTTCTGGAATTTTCCAAAGAAAAGGCAGAGGGCTTATTATTGTCCCGACAAAGCATGTGTTGGCAGAAAAACTTGCAAAAGCAACTGCGAGTGCCGTGCCGATAATGGAGCAGTATAAAACACTCTGCAACGGTGCTCCTCTGCCTACTGATAACGCAGATATTGCCAAGTCTTTGCTTGACGATCTGATTAAACAAATGCGAGAGCGGCATATCTTGTTTGATATTTCTGATCTCCCACTAAGCACTGCCGCAGAAATTAATATCGCGCGGCAGCGGCTTGAGAATATTCTTGCTCAAACAGATGAAATCCAATATGCAAATGATCAGTGCAACCAGTGGCAGGAAATCAGAGACTACATGACTCTGCTGATTAGAGGCGGGGGCAAGCTGGTATATGACGAAGATAACGCCATTGAGGTACCTAAGGACGAAACTCCTGCCTACCTTGAGTGGACACTTTGGCGAGCTGCTTTAGCCATTGATCACATGGTTAATAAGCCTTATGAAGTCCGTGGTTTCAAATTGGATTCTGATTTTATGCCAGTTTCAGCAGCGGGCGGCGGCAAGGGTGATCTGTACTGCGAGTTTAATGATTTCACCATTCTAACAGAAGTCACTATGTCTACGTCCTCTCGTCAAGAAGCTATGGAGGGTGAGCCCGTTCGCCGTCATGTTTCGGATGCAGTTCTGAAATATGCTAAGCCTGTCTACGGAATGTTTATTGCAGTGCGTATTGACACTAACACTGCCGAGACATTTCGACATGGCATTTGGTATGCAAAGAGAGATGTAAAGCAACGTCTGGACATCGTACCTTTGACATTGGCACAATTCCAGAAGTATTTTGTCGCAATGTTTGAGGCAGAAAAGGCAAATCCTGAACAGCTTAGAGATTTAATCCTTAAATGCGAGTCAAGGCGGGATATACTGGAGGCACCTGCATGGAAGCAGTACATTGATGCAACGGTTTCCGACAAGGTGACTGCAATAATAAGCGGAGTTGTTACACATAAGTCAAAAGATATACCACTTGTCCCCGCAGGTGCCGTTGTTCATCACGCAGCCTTTGGTGACGGACAAGTTGTTGCACTCGAAGCAAACTTCCCCAATTGTCACACAAAGACATTCGAGGTGCCGTATTTGCATTCATTGCCAGACGAGATTAGCTTTTGCGCAGATGGAAAAACGCTACTGCACGACCGCTTCGGTGAAGGAACTGTGTTTGCGTATGTTGTGGTATTCAAAAATCGTATGATGTCACTTACTTATCCCTCTGCGTTTGAAACAGGAGACTTGTTAATAGAATAACACAGCGAAAGGACTGGATTATCCATATGGGGATTTCAATTTTCAAAGTCAGAATTGAAAACTTCCGTTCAATTAAAAACCTTGAGTTGACATTATCAATGATAAATGTAGTAATTGGAGCTAATAATTGTGGAAAATCGAACTTCCTCAAAGCTATGAATGTTGCATTAGGCCAAAACAGAACGATTTCTTCGGACGATATATATGTTGATAAGGATGAAGTCCTAGATAATACTAAATGTGCAACTATTGATATTATGCTCCGTCCTGTAGATGATGCTAACAACGCCGTGAGTAACTTCTCGGATTTTTGGATCGGAGTTTTTACAGAAGAGTGGATTACAACCGGAGATCCCCTTGGAGACTACGTCGGTATCCGTACCATATTGCAATATGATGCTTTAAGAAATGATTACATAGTTGTTCGCAAGCAAATAACTGACTGGGGAGACGGCATTTCTTCTGCAAGCGTTAGCCGTCGTAAAGCATTTACTGGTGATATGAATACTTACATTTCTGCTTTCTATATGGATGCTCAAAGAGATGTGGTAGATGACATTAAAGACAGAAAGTCATATTTTGGACGTGCCACGTCAAGAGTGGATTTACCTCAAGAAAAAGTTCTGGAAATTGAGAGGCAACTAAATGATGTCAACTCTCAAATTGTGGATAGTATACCGGCTTTAAGTCAGACGGCAACAAGAATCTCGGCAATTGCAGCAACAGTTGGGGCGGCCGATGGCGCTATCCAAATTGAACCTCTGGCACGTAAAATGACGGATCTACACAAGGGAATGGATGTCGTTTTTAGGGATGGTAATGCAGCCAGATTGTCGGTATCACAACACGGAATGGGGACGCGTAGTTGGATCTCTTTCCTTACTTTAGGTGCATATGTTGATTGGGAAAAACAACGTTTAATTGAAGACGATTCTGAGTCCGAATCATATATTATGCTAACGATGGAAGAGCCAGAGGCGCATTTGCATCCACAAGCACAACAAAAGTTATATTCTCAATTGTGTAATTTTTCTGGCCAAAAGATTATAAGCACGCACTCGCCAAGCGTTGTTTCACAAGCCAATTTGGAAAACTTAATTCATTTTGAAAAGATCAATGGAAGAACAACGGCACACAACTTTGATGCTGGGAATTATACTCAGGAGGAGAAAAACCGAATAAGGCGTGAAGTAATCTCTTCGCGAGGTGAGCTTTTATTCTCCAAAGCTATCGTACTATGTGAGGGAGTCACAGAAGAACAGGCACTGCCTATATTTTTCAGAGAGAAATTTGATATTGAGCCTGCTTTTTGCGGTATCAGCATTATAGGCATTGGCGGACAGAACTATAAAACGTTTCTTAGCTTAATAAAAGATTTCAATATCAACTGGTTCATTTTTAGTGACGGAGAAACTCAAACTATTAAGACTGTCACAAAAGCGATTAGAGATGTTTTCAACGCAGACATACAAACATTTCCAAATGTAATTATTCTCGATAATGGTGAAGACTATGAACGGCATTTACTAAATAGTGGATATGAAGCAGAAATAGTTAGTGCTATTTGTGAGTATGAAGGTGACCCTGAGTTCGTAAACAACTATATTCATAAGCGCGACCACACATCTGCTGGTAGAGAAAAAACAGATCAACCAGAATGCCCGACTTGCCATCAACCAATATATAGGGATATAATACGAAATTACTCTGGCGATGAAGGATACCGTCAGGCTATCTACGATTGTTGTACAGCAAAACAAGCTAAGGCTAAGTACGCTACGGAAGTTGCTGAAAAAATTGTATCTATTTCAGATGAAAACCGTCGGATTCCTCCCAAAATAAAGTCCTTACTGGATGCAATGAGTTTTATCGTGAGTAATGAAGGAGAACCGTGTGATGCAGCTATCACAGAAACAACTACAAATAGTCAATCATAAAGATGGTGCGCTTTTGGTTGAAGCAGGTCCCGGTAGTGGAAAAACCAGAGTCTTGATTGAGCGAATTAAACACTTGTTATCTTCGAGCAAACGAGGAAAGGTTTTGGCTTTGACCTTTAGCAATTTGGCTGCTGACGAAATGAAGGATCGCTTGTCTGAGGATCGTGCCTTTGAGGAGCAACTTGATAGAGTCACCGCAGGGACAATACACTCTTTTTGTTTGGATTTAGTTCAATCCAGGGGGAACTTGATTGGATTAAATTCGGATATGGTTTTGTTTGAGAGCGAAGACGATCGAAAAACTGTCCTCAAAGATGTTTTTTTGGAAAACCAACAGTTAAAAGACTTTCTTGCAAGGCAACAAGATAAAAATCAGATTATGCAACGCATATTGCAGTTAATCAGCGAACAGAAAAAAAGATTTGTTTTGCCTGAAAATTGTAACATTAATGCTCCATTTCCGTTGATATATTCAGAGTACGCTCGAAAGCTCATTGATCAAAATGCTATGGATTTTGACGATATTCTGTTTTTTGCATATCGGATATTGACTGAAAATCCGAGTGTTGTTCGTGTATATAACTCACTCTATCGTTATATTTGTATCGACGAAGCACAAGATCTTAATTTTGCCCAATACCAAGTAATCAAGGCATTATGTGGCGATAGCTTCAACAACGTGATGATGGTGGGCGATGCTAATCAATCCATATATGGTTTTAATGGTTCTGATAGTGATTTCATGACGAAATTTTTTGTTTCGGATTTTTCGCCTGTTATTTATAAGTTAAACGATAACTATCGTTCTGCCAAACGGATAGTAGAATTTGCTAATCACTTGGAACATTATGATAGTGTTACAAATTATGTATACGAAGGCGAACTATTAGCTATAAAATTAGCAGACGAGAGTGCTGAAGCAAGTTTCGTAGCAGATAAGATTGAAGAACTAATTCAAAATGGGCATTCCGATGTCGAAGGTGGCCGTTATTGCCAGAAACAAATATGTTTTTTCTTATTTGGAAAAAGAGTTATCTGCTCGTAATATTCCATTTTCTTTTAAGAAGAATTCAACAGGAATTGATAACGAATCCGATTATATGAGAGTATTTGGACTCGCTATCCGAATACTTATCAACAGAAGAGACTATATTCATCTTTCGCAGCTTAAGAGCATGGTTGGATTTTCTTACAATACTACGAAAAATGAAGATGGAATATCTATTCTAAGAGAAGTGCTAACAAAAACGGCTTATGAGAGTATGGTTCCTGCATTGGAAATATTAAATAAAGAGGTTTTGAATTTTAGCACAGCTTTGAATTGCATAGAGAACATTTTGCCCTCATTCGATGATGATGAGCGTTACCTTATTTCTATGGATATTCAACAATGGCGTAACCATTGGAGCAGGTATTGCATGTTTGTTCCTAAGGAGAATCGCACACTAACGTCTTTTAGGAATCAGATTTCTTTGGGTAAGACAAGAGAGATTGAAGATAACAACGGTATTGCCCTTTTGACAGCCCACATGTCAAAAGGTTTACAATTCGATGTTGTTTTTATTATTGGGTTGAGCGAGGGAACTTTTCCGGACTACAGAGCGGTAAAAACTGGTGGTTCTCAGCTTTCGCAAGAAATGAATAATATGTATGTTGCCGTCACAAGAGCAAAAAGGCTATGTTATATGACATATCCGGCGAGAAAACGTATGCCCTGGGGAGATATAAAAACTCAATATCCTTCCAGATATATCAAGGACATTGTTAGAGAGAAATCTATCTGAACGGGTTTAATGTTGTGGCAACGCTATGGCAACAAAAAATCAGATAGCCCATGCTACCTGAATAATGAAAGCAATACAAATAATCTGTACTAAATCCCATAAGCAAACCTGTTTAGAATAGGCTTGACGGGAGCGAGTGGGAATAATTAACGAAGGCTCAAAAACCCAGTAATATCAAGGTTTTTCGGACTTCGACCACCCCTTTTGATAACAATTTGATAACACCCTTTGAAGCACCCTTTATTCTATATCCCGTATGGTTTGCAGGTTATCAGAATAAACAATGCGTGGATTGGGACTAATGTAACCGTATTATAAGACGATGAAAGCCCTTAACTGTGGATAACGCAGTTAAGGGCTTTTTGTCGTCTTTATTTGTCTTTTAAGTGGTCTTTGAATGCTTCGACCATTGCATCGCTGAGTTCTTGTGAAGGGACTTTAACCCATCCGCTTTCGGTATCGAACTTAGGATAGTTGTAACGCCAACGGTCATATTCCTCTTTGGAGATTTCGCCGTTTCTGTACTTTTCAGCTTGCTTCTGCCAAGCAGCAAAGTATTTCTGAATAGAAGCGTTGCTACCTACTCTGCCGTCAAGACGGATACAAACTTCATCATCGACCTTGTCGATCTTGAAGCCGTAAATATCCTCTAATGTAAAAAGCGTATGCATAAGACCGAGTTCGCTGTCAATGTCCGGTACGGTCAAAGCCAAAGGCGAAACCTCTAATACTTGTGCAAGCGATTGCGTTAAATCTGCTTTGGGTGTTCTTGAGCCGGACTCATATTGAGCCATACGAATGTCGGCGGTCTTTTCGGGAAAACCGACAGCAATACCGAGCCACTTTTGAGTCATACCTTTTAGGTTACGCAAAAAACGTATTCTTTCACCGATTGCCATAGTTATCTTCTCCAATCTATGTGCTGTGAACATAGTATAGCATATACGCTTGGGCGTTGTCAAGATAACCAAAGCAAAAAAGTTAAATATTTTCTTGCAAGCCTCTTGACTTAACGGAATTTGCTTGGTATAATGGTTAAACAAATACCGTTAGTGTATTTGCAGAAAATTAAATGACCGTCCGATCAAGCACAAACCGCCAAGACCTTCCGAAAGGAAGTGAGCGCTCCGTAAGGGGACTGCACAGCGCCCATCGACAAGTGGGAATGCCTGCAGGAACTTGTGACGGCAGAACGGCAGCACAAATCACAATTACTATTAAGAAAGGAAGATCAGAATGGAAAACAAATTTATGCGAGTAGAAGAAGTTGCGGAAGTCCTCGAAGTTTCAACTTCATTCGCCTATAAGGTCATAAGACAGTTGAACGATGAGTTAAAAGCTAAAGGCTTCATAACAATCGCAGGGCGTATCAACCGAGAGTATTTCTACGAAAGACTTTATCACAATGGAAAGGTGGTGATATAAATGCCGGTATACAAGAGCGACAACGGCACTTGGTATGTCCTTACCCGATATTTAGATTGGAAGGGCGAACGCAAGCAGAAATGCAAGCGAGGATTTGAAACAAGAAAAGAAGCAGTCGAATGGGAGCGTACCTTTCAGCAGCAGAACGCCGCCGATATGGATATGACCTTTGAAGCCTTCTTTGAGCTTTATGCAAACGATATTAAGCCCCGCTTGAAAGAAAACACTTGGCTGACCAAAGAGCATATCGTGGAAACCAAGATTATGCCTTACTTTGCAAAGCGAATTATCAGCGAGATAACCACGAAGGATGTTATGGCGTGGCAGAATGAACTGCTTGCCTACCGTGACGAAAACCGCAAGCCATATTCGCAGACCTATCTCAAGACCGTCCACAATCAACTCAGCGCCATTTTTAACCACGCTGTCAGACACTATGACCTTCGTTCCAACCCCGCTTCCAAAGCCGGAAATATGGGCACAGAGGAACGCAAGGAAATGAAGTTTTGGACAAAAGACGAGTATAAAAAGTTTGCGGATGAAATGATGGACAAACCCGTTTCCTACTATGCTTTTGAGGTTTTATATTGGTGCGGCATCCGTGAAGGCGAACTGTTGGCATTAACCCCTGCCGATTTCGATTTTGTAAAAGGTACGCTTACCATTAACAAATCCTATCAGCGTTTGAAAGGGCGGGATGTGATTACCACACCTAAAACCAAGAAAAGCAACCGTACCATTAAAATGCCGCAGTTTCTTTGTGAAGAAATGCAGGATTATCTCGGTATGCTCTACGGCGTGGGCAAAAAAGACCGCATTTTCAATATCTCAAAGCATTATTTGAGCAGAGAGATGGAGCGTGGCTCAAAAGCCGCAGGGGTAAAGCGTATTCGTATTCACGATCTCAGACACAGCCATATTTCCCTTTTAATTGATATGGGATTTTCGGCGGTGGCAATCGCTGACCGTGTAGGACACGAAAGCATTGAGATAACCTACCGATACGCACATCTGTTTCCATCAAAGCAAGTGGAAATGGCAAAGAAATTAGATTATGAAAGGATGGATATAACCAATGTCTGCTAAAAATCTTGACCGTCACAACCGTTGGAGAAGCAAAACTGTTGCTTTCCGTATGTCTCCCGAAGAAGCCGATCAGCTCGATACGAACGTAAGGCTGTCGGGACTGACTAAACAAGACTACCTTTGTTCTCGCTCCTTGCAGCAGGAGATAACGGTAGTCGGTAATCCGAGAGTGTATAAGGCACTTCGCAATGAGCTTGCCGCTGTTCTTTCAGAACTGAAGCGTATCGAAAGCGGCGGCAACGTAACCGATGAACTGCTCGACACCATTGAGCAGATAAACACCACCTTATATGGAATGAAAGGAGACGGCGGCGTTGGCGTATAAAACCGAAAAGACTGTTCCCAATGTATCTGTTGGCGCAGATACGGAACAGTCTTCTCAAAAATGTACTGTCCTTATTATAACCGACTTCTCCTTCAATTTCAATAGTTTTGATGAAAATTGAAAGGAGGTAATGCCTATGGCAGAACTTAAAATCATCAGTATGGATGAGGTTGCCGTCGAGGAAGTGGAATGGTTGTGGTATCCCTATATCCCATACGGGAAACTGACAATCATTCACGGTGACGGCGGCGAAGGTAAAACAACCTTGATTTTGCGGTTGGCGGCGCTGTTGTCGAGGGGAGAAAAACTTCCCTGCGACGATACCGCACGTGAGCCGATCAAAATCATCTATCAGACCGCAGAGGATGGACTTGGTGATACCATCAAGCCCCGCCTGCTTGCAGGCAATGCGGACTGCTCACAGATTAAGGTGATAGACGAATCCGAAGCGGCGCTTACAATGCTTGACGAGCGTGTAGAAAAGGCTATTGCTGAAACGGGAGCAAGGGTAATTATCTTGGATCCGATGCAGGCGTATATCGGCGCTAAGGTCGATATGAACCGAGCGAACGAAGTCAGAAATATTCTCTCCCAACTTGGCAGGATCGCAGAGAAATATCGCTGTGCGATTATCCTTGTAGGGCATTTGAACAAGGCGCAGGGTAATAAATCCAATTATAGAGGTCTTGGCTCTATTGACTTTCAAGCAACGGCACGAAGCGTCCTTGTGGTCGGCAGAGTAAAGGACAAGCCGGAGGTGCGTGTGGCAGCACATCAAAAGTCATCACTTGCACCGGAAGGTAAACCTATTGCCTTTGAACTGAGCGAAGCAAACGGGTTTCGATGGCTCGGTCATTATGATATTTCTATCGACGATCTTCTCAGCGGTGTTAGTCGTGAGAAGAAATCCGATATGGCTGAAAGCCTCATCGTTGACTGCCTTTCCGATGGGAAGTATCCGCAACAAATCGTGCTGCAGAAAGCACAGCGTTTGGGTATCTCCAAACGAGTGCTTGACGAAGCGAAGAAAACGCTGAGGGTGCGGTCTGTTAAGGAAGGCAGTCAATGGTATTGGGAACTACCCGATGAAAAAGAAGCAGGCAACTTTTAAGGTTGCAACATTGCAAAGGTGCGGGACTTTCGCAATCTTGCAATGTTCTTTTTCGGGTGGTAGTGAGCAATACGAAAGTTTCGGCGGGGTGCAGGGTGCCATTTTCAAAGGGCAGCTCTGCTGGGTGCTTACCGCAGTAAGCAGGGCAACGCCCTACACCCCCCCTCGGAGAGCCCACGACATCTTTGCAGCAGAATTGCTGAAAGTGTCATAGTGGGTTACACACTTTGAAAAAGTTGTGTAACAGCGGCTCTCCAAAATTTCGCCTATGGAAAGGAAGTGAGAAGATGGCGAAGGAAAATTTTAGTGTCGCTCGTGTGGAAACCCGAACGAGAGCATCTGTCGGCAAGTTTGAGCGACACATTGAACGCAAAAACGAGAGTTATGAAAATATGAACGTTGACCTCTCCCGTACCCCGATGAACGTTAGCTTTAAGGGTTGCGGTGAGCTGACCTATAATGAATATCTCGACCAAATGATTGCCGCAGAAACGGTATCGCTGAAAGGCTTGAAACCCGATGCGAAGGTCTTTGACGAGATGATTATGGATGTCAACACCGAGTATTTTGAGAAGAACGGCGGCTATGATTTTGCTTGCAGATTCTATGAAGAAGCGTTCCGCTTTGCAGAAAAAATATACGGCAAGGACAATATTATTTCAGCCGTAATGCACGCTGACGAGCTGAACGTAGCAATGACCGAGAAATACGGCAGACCGATTTATCACTACCATTTGCACATTATGGCATTGCCGGTGGTGGATAAAGAAGTCCGTTGGTCAAAGCGGTGCAAGAGCCCCGAACTTGTGGGAACGGTCAAAGAGGTCATTCATCAAGTAAGCCATTCAAAGAAATGGCGTTCCGAAAAAGCACTTGACGAAGATGGAAATCCCATCCTCAACAGCAAAGGGAAACAAGTTTATCACGCTTCCTACAGCGTTCTGCAAGACAAATTTTATGAGCATATGCAGAGTGCAGGCTTTGACGGTTTCAGCCGTGGAGAGCGTGGCAGCACCGCTGAAAATCTCACCTCGCTCGAACACAAGATTAAGCAGGATCAAAAGCGGCTGTCCGATCTGCAAGAGAAAATTGCCGATGTGCAAGTGCGTTATGATGATAAGAAAACCGCTTCAATGACTTTTATGGAGATAGACAATTCCGGCAAAAAATCTCTCACAGGCAAATACACCGTGTCGGCAGAGGACTATCAGAAGCTGACTTCTCTTGCGAAGCGTAGCTACTCGGCAGAGTCCGAGGTGCGAAAATTGCAAGACCAAAACCGATATTTGTCACGGCAGATATGGTCGTTACAATCGGAAGTTTCTCGGCTGAAGGAAGCGTTATCTGAGCTGACCGAGAAGTGCCGCCCGTATCTTGAAGCATTGAAGGCTGCACCGAAAGCGGTTAAGGAATTTATAGATGGTATTCTTGAACGCTTTAAGAAGCAGGAAAAGAGCATTATGTATGAGCCGATTCCTGCACCCAAAAATCAACCCCAAGAGCGTGGGCAACGCTCAAAAAATAGAAATTATGAAAGGTAGGAACACACAATGAAACAGCATTTCACAGACGAAAGAACGGGCATCCGCTACACTTTGCAGGGCGATTATTATCTGCCCGATCTGCAATTACCACACGAAAAAGAAACCGAAATCGGCTTATGGGGACAGCGGCGATTGCGGCATTTGAAGCAAAACCGAAAGGTTTTATACACCAATTTGCTCACCACCGGAAAACTCAATGACCACCTTACCGAGATCGACAAGCAGGCAGAGGATATGTTTCTTAGGCTTGTAAAGGAGATGGCAGAGCGTGAGGGAGTTACCGAAAAACTTAAAGCGGATAATCAAATGGAGTGGGTTGGTCGTATGAATAATATTCATAGCAGAGCAACGGAAATTGTAAATGCAGAATTGATATTCGCATAACGTCAGCGGCGGCAGGGAGATAAAAATCCCTGCCGTTAATTCATTATGCGTATTGACAATAATGTAAATTTCGTATATAATATTTATATTATCACGATTATGGGAGAATATTATGGAAAAGAAACCTGCCATTGTTGCACATAGATTGACCGAGCTGAGAGAAGGGATACACGTCTCACAAGCAAGGCTTGCGGCTGTTTTTGATTTAGATCAGCCTGCCATCTTTCGCTATGAAAACGCTCAATCCTTTCCGCCTTACGGTGTGTTGATGAAGTATGCGGATTTTTTCAATGTATCGTTGGATTATATTTTCGGAAGATGTGACGAGCCGCATGGACAGTTGTACGATGCTCAGCCGAAGCCGTTAGAGGACACGCAATTATCATCGTTTCTTTCGATGTGCTTTGATCCGTCATCGTCGGCTAATGCAAAATTGAAAGAGGCGGTTCGCAGGATATTGCAGGAGGAAACTGCCAATCGTGAAATAACAAATGGAGAAACAGAAAATGAATGTTGAGAAATTTATAAGAAATGAAAAAACGGTTGCCGTGATCACGGGAGCTGAAAAAGTATTGACCGATGTGCAATCGGCACTTGACCTCATTATGACCGCTAAATATGAGGTAGGCACAAATCTGATTGCCATTGAAAAAAGTGCCGTAGCCGATGACTTCTTTATCCTTAGTCGAGGTCTTGCGGGCGAGATGCTCGAAAAATTCATCACCTATCAAGCAAAACTCGCCATCTTCGGAGATTATTCTCACTATACAAGCAAGCCGCTGAAGGATTTTATTTACGAGAGTAATAAAGGCAAGGATGTGTTCTTTGTTGCTACGCAGGATGAGGCACTTGAAAGGTTGACGAGATAATTGTCAATAAGCAAAATTGATATTCGCATAACGTCAGTGACGGCAGGGAGAATAAAATTTCTCTGCCGCCGCTTCTTTTTTTTTGCAAAACCTATTGACAAACATCTATGTATTGCATATAATACATATAGATGATTGTCTATTGGAGGTGTTTCGGATGGATGAAAAAAAGATGGCGTTGATCTTCAAAGCATTTTGCGATGAAAACCGTATCCGCATTTTGAAAATGCTCCGAAGCGGCGAAAAGTGTGCTTGTAAAATGCTTGATGAACTCAATGTAACACAGCCTACGCTGTCCCATCATATGAAAATTCTTTGTGACTCCGGTATTGTGCTTGGTCGCAAAGAAGGTAAGTGGATGTATTATTCCATTTCGGCAGAAGGGGCGAAAGTCGCTGCGGATTGTATAAAGGAGTTAACATCCGCCCCAAAGGGATAACAAGTCGTGATGTGAAAAGCAGGAAGTCCAATCTTTTCCGCACGACTTCCTTTAACACCTATATATAGACACATCTCAATATATTTATGTATGAAAGGAGCTTTTTCTTATGGAAGCACTAAAAACTGTGTGGAACTTCATCCAAGATGAAGTTCTCGGAATGAATTGGCTGGATCGGCTTCTTGCAACGATTCTGAATGCCGTTGGGTTGGATACAACC
This sequence comes from Lachnospiraceae bacterium, assembly GCA_004556565.1. Taxonomy (GTDB): domain Bacteria; phylum Bacillota; class Clostridia; order Lachnospirales; family Lachnospiraceae; genus Schaedlerella. Next base: position 20,820 of record SFGN01000080.1, read on the forward strand.
GGCAAGATCGGCAGCAGCATTCATTTCTTTATCTATGATACCATCAAAATTATGGTATTGCTCGGTGTGGTGATTTTGATTATTTCGTATATTCAAAGCTATTTCCCGCCGGAGCGAACAAAGAAGATACTCGGCAGATTTCACGGAATTGGAGCAAATATTGTTGCCGCTTTGCTTGGTACAGTAACGCCTTTCTGTTCTTGCTCGTCTATCCCGTTATTTATCGGCTTTACAAGTGCGGGACTTCCTCTCGGTGTAACATTTTCGTTCCTTATTTCTTCCCCGATGGTCGATCTCGGCAGCCTTGTGTTGTTGATGAGCATTTTCGGTTGGAAAGTTGCTGTACTCTACGTCATACTCGGTCTTGTTATTGCCGTTCTTGGCGGCACAATTATCGAGAAGCTTCACCTTGAAAATCAAGTGGAGGAATATATCCGAAACGGTCATACCCTTGAAGTACCGCAAGAGGAACTGCATTTCAAAGACCGTATGAAATTTGCGTGGGAGCAGGTGGCTGAAACTGCAAAGAAGGTATTTCCCTATGTATTGGTCGGAGTCGGTGTCGGCACCTTTATCCATAACTGGATACCGGAAGACTTTATCGTAAAGGTGCTTGGCGATAACAATCCGTTCGGTGTTATCCTTGCAACTGTCGCAGGTATTCCTATGTATGCAGATATTTTCGGCACAATTCCGATTGCAGAAGCTTTACTTGCAAAGGGTGCTTTGCTTGGTGTAGTTTTGTCCTTTATGATGGGTGTTACAACGCTGTCCCTGCCTTCTATGATTATGCTTCGCAAGGCAGTTAAGCCAAAGCTGCTTGCCATCTTTATTGGAGTATGTACGGTAGGAATTATTGTGGTTGGATATTTCTTTAATCTGATCCAACCTTTGATTATATAAAATTTGGAGGTAATTATTATGACATTATTTGGTTTTGGAAAGAAGAAAGAAAAAGAAATAAACGCTCCTGTTTGTACTTGCAATGGTAACTGTTCCGTGTC
>SFGN01000081.1 GCA_004556565.1 Lachnospiraceae bacterium
TGTTTATGCTAATCTCATATGACTAAAAATTGATTTACTTGATTGTCTCTGGATAGACCATTATACTGACATCAGTATAAAGAAAGGAATCCCAGAGCACCCTCCTTGCAAGACGTGTACTCTGGGACTATGGTTTTACAACCATGGTTATTGTATCAGATTACACTGTCACTTACAATGAGGAAGAAAATATTTTTTGTTGAAAGCAGTGCCATATCCTATTGTCCTATTTGTGGTGAACCATTAGCTTACCGTGATTCCTGTCAGCGCATTATGCTCCTGGAAGGACGGGAACGTCGTATTTATATCATACGCCGACTTAAATGCCATCAGTGTGGAAGGCTTCATCGGGAGCTTCCGGATTGTCTGGCCCCCTTTAAACACTATGCCACGGAAGTTATCTCAGGAGTGCTTGATGGAATCGTTACCCCAGAGGATGACGATTCTGCAGATTATCCTTGTGAGGTTACAATGTATAGGTGGCATCACTGGCTGATGGTAAACCATCTAAGGATAGACGGTTATCTGAAATCTGTCGGATACCGTCTGCTGGGATTCGGTGAGGAACTCCTGAATGCCAGCATGTCCCTGCTTGACAAACTGCGCAGTTCCAGTGAAGAATGGCTGGAGACCATTCTCCGCTTTATTTATAATTCGGGTGGCTTTCTTGTATCCTTTTAAGTCTGTTGTCCATGCACCGACTTTGTTTTGTTGTCACACATCAAGTATGGTACGCTCATCCAAAAGGAGGATAAAGATCATGCAGACAACAGAAAACAAACAATGGCAGGATGAGCAGGCCCTTAACCGGTATCAGCTGATTGCTCCCCTGCTGGATGAAGCACTGGATAATGCAAAACGCATCCAGATGAGAGAAGACATTGCCGGGAAGAACGGTATATCCCCACGCAGCCTGTACCGCTATGAAGCAGCGTACAGGAACGGCGGTTTCGCCGGATTAAAACCGCTGAACCGGGAACAGCGGCGGTCTCAGAAACTGCCTGAGAACTTTGATGAGATTCTTGAGCAGGCGATCCAACTGAAAAGGGAAGTTCCAAAACGTTCCGTGAAGCAGATCATTTACATACTGGAACTGGAAGGATGGGCAGCCCCGGGGATCCTGAAACGATCCACCATGGAACGTTATCTTTATAAGGCAGGTTTTGGTGTCCGCCAGATGCAGATGTACAATGACGCAAGGAAGAGTTCTTCCAAACGTTTCTGTAAACCGCATCGGATGATGCTGCTTCAGGGAGATATCAAATACGGCTTAAAACTCCCGATCGGAAAGAACGGTGCAATGGTGCAGACGTACCTGTCATCGGCAATCGATGATCATTCCCGGTATGTCCTGCAGTCCAGTTTTTATGATAATCAGGAAGAAGCCATTGTTGAGGATACTTTCCGGAAAGTCATCCTCAAGCACGGGAAATTCGATGCCTGTTACTTTGACCACGGTTCACAGTATGTGGCAAAGCAGCTGAAGTTCTCGCTTTCCAGGCTTGGTATCACCATCCGTACAGCACCTGTCAGGAGCGGGAAGTCCAAAGGCAAGGTGGAGAAATTCCACCAGGTCGTAGATTCGTTCCTCAGGGAAGCAAAAGTACATAAAATCAAAACCCTGGAGGAACTGAACCGTTACTGGGAGATTTACCTGGAGGAATACTATCACAAAACACCGCATGACGGGATCCGGGAGTACTACGAGAGCATGAACAGTCCCATACCGGCGGCAGGCATCACACCATTGCAGGAATGGGGAAGGGATACAAAGCCCCTGACATTCCTCGACGCATCGGTTGTCGCCGAAGCATTCCTGCATCATGAGGAACGCCTTGTGGACAAGGGTGCCTGCATCAGCTTTCGGGGAAGGAAATACGAAACAAAGCCTTCACTGATCGGATGCAGGGTTGAGATCTCTTATGATCCCATGGCACCTAAAAACATTACCATACGATACTCCGGAATGGAGCCTTTTACAGCAGAGCCGGTAAAGATCGGCCCGTTCTGTGACAAAGCACCTTCTCTCCCTTTGTCTATGCAGGAACAGGAAACCGAATCTTCCAGAATGCTGGCCGCTCTGGAGAAAAAACATGTACAGACCAGACAGCAGAGGGCAGATGCCATCTCCTTTGGGGAATACAGAAAGGATGGTGGCCGCCATGTATGAAACTTTCTACCAGATGACGCATACCCCTTTCGTAAGGGATATACCCGTACAGGAACTTTATGAGTCCCCTGCCATGGCAGACGCCCTTGGCAGGCTTGCCTATGCGGCAGACCGGCAGCTGTTCGCTGTTGTCACTGCAGATGCCGGATGTGGGAAATCCACTCTGATCCGCCGGTTTGTAACAACCCTTTCCCAGGAAGAATACATTTTCCTTTACCTGTCCGATTCAAAGCTTACCCCGCGGTGGTTCTATAAAGGATTGCTGGACCAGCTGGGGATCGAGTCGAAGTTCTACCGGGGTGATGCCAAACGGCAGCTCCAGAAGGAAGTCGAGATCATTCGGGGTGTGCACAAAAAGAAAGTAGTATGTATTCTGGATGAAGCCCACCTGCTCGAAAAGGAAACCATTGAAGAGTTCCGTTTCCTGCTGAATTATAAATTCGATTCCATGAGCCCGATGGCACTGGTGCTGGTAGGACAGACGGAATTATGGGATAAGCTGCGGATGCAGCGTTATGCAGCTGTCCGGCAGCGTATTGATATCAACTGTGTCCTGCCGCACCTGGACAGGGCGGAAACGGAAAGATATATCATTTCCCATCTGGCTTATGCCGGAGGGAAACAGGAGATATTCACCGATAAAGCCATGGATGATATCTATAAAGAATCTACAGGGATCCCGCGCAGTATCAACCGGATCTGTGAAAAAAGCCTTATGTATGCAAGCCAGCAGAATAAGCGTTTGATCGATGAGCATCTGGTGCATTATATCATCGAGCACGAACTTCTGGGAGGTGACGTACATAAATGATCACTTTTTTATGCAAAGGAAAAGGCTGCTCCCCCCATCAGTGGGAAGGTACGCTAGAGATCATAAAAAGCGGTGATCCCTGTGAGGCAGAACTTGACGCAAGAGGGAGCCATTTTCATCTGATTGTAGGAAAACATGCGTATGGGAATTATATCTGTATTCCCAACTGGGATATCGGTACGGAACTTGCCGCCCTGTCGGATACCTTTTGGAATGAGGAACGGCTTCGAAACTACAGTAAGATGAAAAAAGTGGATGCATGTACAGTTGTAACCGCTTTGAAGATACTTGCGGATAAAAAATGTATAGGATGAAATCTGAACAGATGCCAGTGGGCGGGGATCTCCCGCTTCTGGTATCAGGCACTTAGGTGACAGAAAGTTGGTCATTCTAATGACAGTTCGTAAGAGCAGTCCTATGACAGCTCAGGAAATCATTAACATTAAGCATCAGCTGGCTCTTGTGAAAGAATGTTGATAGTATTGTCCATATAGAGTAACAGATATATTGTTAAGTTTTTTATTTGGTATAAAAATAAGACCCATAAGGGTTTTATTTTTTTTGAAATAGTTGGAATCTTAAGGAAAGTAAAACCGTTCAAGAATGTAAATTTTCTAATCTGTACGGCATCTGTTCTTATATCTGAAAAACATTCTCATATACTGTCATTGACATATCGAACCGGTAAGTATATACTAACTTCGTACTGAATGAAAATCAGCGAATGTCCGGATCCGATATGCAAATGGTTCAATATTTGTTGAAGAGTGTATGAGAGAATGGAGGTTTCTTTTACGGTTTTCACAGTAAATGTGTCAGGAGGTATAGGCATGATAAAAATGATTCTTGATATTGATGGGATGTCCTGTGGAATGTGCGAAAGTCATATTAACGATACCATACGCAGGCAGTTTGCTGTTAAAAAGGTTTGCTCATCTCATACTAAAGGAAAGACGGAAATTATAGCCGAAAAGCCATTGGATGCAGAAAAATTGAGAAAAGCTGTACGTGAAACAGGATATGAGGTTTTAAATATTAAGACAGAAGCGTATGTCAAAACAGGATTATTCGGGGGGATAAAAATATGTCAGAGGAAGAAAGAAAATTTTTAGAAATTGTAGATTTAAAGAAAGGGTATGGAAGCAGCGAAACCCGTCAGGAAGTGCTCCGCGGAATGAGTTTTTCTGTTGCAAAGGGAGAATTCTGTGTGCTTCTCGGACCTTCCGGCTCCGGAAAATCTACATTGCTTAATATCATCGGAGGGATAGACAGTGCTGATTCCGGATACATATCCATAAATGGAGACAAGCTGGAGGATATGGGAGAAAAAAGACTGACACAATATCGCAGAAAGCATCTTGGATATGTTTTTCAGATGTACAACCTGATTGGAAACCTGAATGTGAAGGAGAATATTGAAACGGGTGCTTATCTGTCGGATAATGCTCTTGACATTGATGAACTGTTGAATACACTTGGACTTTATGATCACCGGTATAAGCTTCCGAATCAGCTCTCGGGCGGACAACAGCAGCGGGTTTCTATTGGCCGGGCCATCGTGAAAAATCCGGATATCCTGCTTTGTGATGAACCAACCGGTTCTCTGGACTATAATACGTCGAAGGAAATATTAAAATTGATTGAAGATGTAAATGCGAAATACGGCAACACTATTATTATGGTCACACATAATGAAGCAATCAGGAATATGGCGGATCATGTGATCAGACTTCGTGATGGATGTGTCCGCTATAACGAGATTAATAAGAATAAAACTTCAGCGGCTGATCTTGAGTGGTAAGGGGCGTGAAAGAGATGAAAAACAAAAGAATCAGAAATCCACTCATAAAAAGGATTCCAAAAGAACTTTTGGATGAATGGAAAAAGTATTTTGTAGTAAGCCTGTTTCTGATCCTTACAATTGGTTTTGTGTCCGGTATGTATGTCGCTAACGGAAGCATGATGAAAGCAGCGGATGAAGGAAAAACCAGGTATAAACTGGAAGATGGACATTTTGAATTGAATGGCAGAGCTAATGAGAAATTATTTTCTGCGATTGAATCCGGAGAAAAAGCTGATGAATCTGACTTTGAAGCTGTTCCTGTAAAAATATATGAGAATTTCTACAAGAACATGGAAGAGGATTATGATAATGATGGAATATCAGACGGAATCATTCGGGTCTATGCAAAGACGGAAGAGGTTAATCTGGCGTGTCTTATGGGGGGAAGATTTCCGAATGATAAAGATGAAATCGCTATTGACCGTATGCACGCGGACAATATCGGAGTCAAAGTTGGAGAGAGGATTACAGTCGGCGGGCAGCCTTATACTGTAGTTGGGGTGCTTGCCTATGTGAATTATGCAACGCTTCACGAAAAAAGCACAGATTTGATGTTCGATGCCTTACAATTTGATGTGGCGATGGTAACAGAAGAAGGTTTTGAGTACCTGGACAAGACGGTTCATTATACATATGCGTGGCAGTATGTAAATCAGCCTGCAGATGAAAAAGAAGAGAAAACACTGTCTGATAATTTTTTGAAAGCTCTGCTTCGCCAGACTATTGTGTTTGGTAATGAAATAGAAGAATACCTGCCAAAGTATGCAAATCCGGCAATTAATTTTGCGACTGAAGATATGGGGTCGGATGAAGCAATGGGTGGAGTGTTGTTAGATATACTGATTGTAATCATTGCATTTATTTTCGCTGTAACAATCAGTAATACGATTGCCAAGGAAGCATCCGCAATCGGAACGCTTCGAGCATCCGGTTATACAAAAGGTGAACTGATCCGTCATTATCTTTCCATGCCGGTCATTGTAACATTGTTTTCGGCATTAGTCGGAAACATATTGGGGTATACCGTATTTAAAAATGTAGTGGTATCCATGTATTATAACAGTTACAGCCTTCCCACTTACAAAACCGTATGGAATGCCGATGCTTTTTTTAAGACTACATTGATTCCGGTGGCGCTGATGTTTGCAGTAAATCTCTTTGTGATAACCAAAATGATGCAGCATACGCCGTTACAGTTTCTGCGTCATGATTTAAAGAAGACAAAGCGTAAGAAAGCTGTGCGGCTTCCGGGATGGAAATTTTTAAGCAGATTCCGTCTAAGGATAATATTACAGAATCTTCCTAATTATGTGATTCTTTTTGCAGGAGTTCTCTTTATTATGATTATGCTTGCCATGGCAGTAGGGATGCCGTCAACACTGAATTACTACAAGGATCATGCTGTTGATCTGATGTTTGCAAAGTATCAGTATGTTTTAAAATCATATGAAGATGAGCGAGGAAATGTAATCAGCACATCAAACACGGATGCTGAACAGTTCTGCATGTATTCATTGCAAAAGAAAAGTGATGTATTGAACGAGGAAGTGACTGTATATGGTATTTCGGATGACAGCAGATATGTAAATATTGATAGCATGGAATATCTGAAAGAAAATGAGGTTTATATTTCATCGTCTTTTCAGGAAAAATATAATCTCAAAACAGGGGATACAGTTTTACTGGAAGAAAAATATGAGGACAGGCAGTACCAATTTAAAATTGTGGGTATTTATGATCAATGTCAAAGTATTTCGGTTTTCATGCCTGCAGAAAATTACCGGTCTGTTTTTGATCTTGGAGAAGAAGAATTTTCAGGATATCTTTCAGATTCAAAAATTACGGATATCGAGGAAGAATACATTGCTACAGTGATTACAGAACATGAAATCACTAAAATGTGTGATCAGCTGGATCATTCTATGGGTGCCTACATGCAGTATTTCCAGATTCTATGCATCTTACTTTCGGCGGTGCTGATTTATCTTCTATCCAAGATTATTATTGAGAAGAATGAAAATGCTATATCCATGACGAAAATATTAGGATATGAAGACCGGGAAATTGCAAGCCTGTATCTTCTTTCCACAACATTGTTCCTGATCGTCCTGGATGCCGTCAGTGTCGGACTGGGAGCATTTATTATGGAGCAGGCATGGAAATCTATTATGTTCAGTTACAGCGGATGGTTTGCGTTTGTGATTGAACCTGCAGGATGTTTGAAAATGTTTGTTTTTGTGCTGATTGGATATCTGCTTGTTCTGTATCTGGATTTTAGAAGGATCAGGAGGATTCCCATGGATCATGCATTGAAAAATGTGGAGTAAATTCAAAATCCGTTTGGGGCTTTGCGCAGAATTCGTGCCTGCAAAGGCGGTAAAATACGAAATCGAAAACTTGTACATTTTTATTCTCTTTTAGTTGATGCATAACGTGTGCTGTTGATACACTGCATCATCAAAGAGTGTATATCATAGGGGGGATATCCTCCGCCACTGCTACTGGTTTGCTGTCCGGCAGTGTTGAAATGTTTATCATAAATGAGAAATGTTTTCAAAGCTGTCGAAATGAATTGACAAATAAGAATAGGGTATATAATATATTAGCAGTTAGAAACAACTAACATATTAGAGATAAAAAGTGAAAGCGCCACTAAGGCGTTTTCTTAAAAAACACAGGTTAGCAAAAACTAACCAAGAAAGGAGCGAAAAATATATGAGTGTAGTAATCATAGGCGGAAACGAATGTATGGTACGGCAATATAAGAATTTGTGTCAGGAATATAAGTGCGAGGCGAAAGTGTATCCGAAGCAGAAGAGCAGCCTGAAAGGAATCGGAAATCCGGATCTGCTTGTTTTATTTACAGGAACTGTGTCACATAAAATGGTGCGGAATGCTCTAAGCGAGACTAAAGGTCAGGATGTAAAGGTGGTCCGGTCACATACAAGTTCCATATCAGCATTAAAAATTATTTTGGAAGAAAATGTAAGACAGGAGGAACGTGTATGTCCGATGAAATGATTATCCGCCATTGTTCGCCTACACTTGCGGGATTAAAGACCGGGAATGTTTTTAACTGTCCGTATAATGATAAGGAAGAATTACTGACATCAGTTCGATCTTTAAACAGAAGGCTGATGCCAAAAGGAGTACGTGTAATTCCGCTTCGGATTTCTGCAGATCGTGTTCTGCTCTATATTTATCGTCCGGATAAACTGAAAAGTGATCTTGCTGCTAATGATGCAGCACAGATTCTGAAAGAATATGGGTATTCAGTTGAGAACTGCGAAAAATGTGTTGTGATGCTGAGAAAACGATTGCATGAGGCAGAGGAATTCCCACATGAAATCGGACTCTTTCTGGGGTATCCTCCGGAGGATGTGCGTGGATTTATTGAGAATCATGCAGAAGGATATAAATGCGTCGGATGCTGGAAAGTATATGGAGATGAAAAAAGTGCAAGGAAACAATTCGAGCGCTATAAAAAATGTACAGATGTTTATTGCTCACAATGGGCGGGCGGAAAGAGTATTGAACGGCTTACGGTAGCTGTTTGATATAAAAAAATAATAGAAAGGCTGGTATTTATTATGAGTAAAATTGCTGTTGTTTATTGGAGTGGGACCGGGAATACAGAACAGATGGCTTCTGCAGTTCTGGAAGGAGCAAAAGAGCATGGGGCAGATGTTGAAAAGTTTACGGCCGCAGAGTTTGATGCTTCCAGGCTGGCTTTTTATGATGCAGTTGCATTTGGATGCCCTGCAATGGGGGCAGAGGTGCTTGAAGAAGATGAATTCCAACCAATGTGGGATGACTGTGAAAGTAATCTTGAAGGAAAGAAAATCGCATTATTTGGTTCTTACGGATGGGGAGACGGAGAATGGATGCGTAACTGGGAAGAATCTTGTAAAGCTGCCGGGGCAGTGCTTGCCTGCGACAGTGTAATCTGCAATGATTCGCCGGATAATGAAGCATTGTCTGCATGCAAAGCATTGGGAACAGCTTTAGTATAAACGTACAGTTTTTCACAAGGCAGGAAAAAATAAGTAATGACCGGCAGGACTTGAATGTCTGCCGGTTTTTTACAATGTCATACTTATTTTGAAAAAAATGTCACTTTGCTTATGTCAGACGGAACAGATGATAGGGTTGGATTTATTTGTTGAAAGGTAGTGTAAAGTAGCCTATGAAAAATTGGAGCTGAAAAAATGGCTCCATTAGAACCTTGAAAATTGCAGACATGTTAGTTTTCGGCGGTGTCCGC
>SFGN01000018.1 GCA_004556565.1 Lachnospiraceae bacterium
GACTCATGACAGGAACTCCCGGATGGTTTCCATAAGGGCAAGCAGCACCGGCATTCCCATTGCCAGGATTGTCAATTTTGCAAAAAGCTCTATCTGGACCGCAATTGTCTGATGCCCCGCATCCTTGCAGATACTGCAGCAGAATTCCGCAATATACGTTACCCCTATCATTTTCAGAATAGTAGAAAGGTAACCTTCACCTATGCTGAAATACTGATTCATCTGACGCACAGCCTCAATAAAAATATCAAGGCGGTCTGCAATACATGCAAACAGTACGATGCTTACAGCCACACTGATATATATTCCATATTCTGCCTTTGTGCTTTTAAACTGCGATGCCAGAAGAACACCGATCACCCCCATAACGCCTATCTGTATCATATTCATGGCATTTCCCCCTTCCGGCCGGTTCTTTCCGTCACAAGGCAAACATTCTGCGGATGGACACAAACAGATCATATATGACGGGCAGCACCCAGGATAAAACAAGAATCAACCCTGCAAAACTGACAAGGAATGCCTGTTCTTCTCGTCCGCTGTGTTTCAGCACCTGGCTCAGTATGGTGACAAGAATCCCCACTGCCGCAATTTTAAATATCAGATTTATACTCATGGATTCCTCCCGTTCAGCTCAATATAATAACAAGGAAAATACCACTCATAACTCCCAGGCAGTTTCCTATCCGTTTCTTCGATGCCAGTTCTTCCCTCATGATTTCAATTTCTTGTTCCAACCTGTCCAGATGAAGCTGAAAATGCTTCCCTTCCGATTTCCGGTCATTTTGCCCCAGACTCATCCCCAGCTCCTTCAGCAAAATCACATGTTTCTTTTTTAAATGAAGCTCTTCCAGATATGTATCAATACCATCATTCCAGATTTTCCGGAAGCTGACATCCTCCCGCCTGGACATTCTTCTGTGCATAGCGCGAAGCCAGGTCCGGTAGGGTTCTTTTACTTTTCGCGCAGTACGTACAAAGATTTCTCCCAGAGGCATGCCGGAATATTCCATTTCTCCTTTAATCAGATAGAGAATTTCTCTGATTTCCAGAAGATTTTCCAGATATCTCTGAAGTTCCCTGCCATACAAAAAGCCTGCTCCTGTCGTTGACATTACGATCAACACGCCTCCTATCAACCTATACATCCAACCACCTCCGAATTAATTCCCTCTGCCGCATTTTTCTGATGTCAGCCGCTGTATAAAAGGCTTCCTCTTTCGTCATAAATTTCACGTATTTCGCCCGGGTGGTTCTGATTTCCCAATATCACATATCTCTCAAAACGTTTTTTCCGGATCAGTTCTCCGAGCACAGGTTTCGCTGCCGCCTCGTCCATACCGGAACCGTGAATACTGGCGATCATCCGACATCCGCACTGCATGGCATATTCCACAGCATGAATATCCTCCGTTGTGCCTATTTCATCTACCGCGATCACCTGAGGGGCCATAGAACGTACCAGCATGATCATACCCTGAGCCTTCGGACAGCAGTCCAGCACATCCGTTCTCATTCCGAGCTGATTCTGCGCCACGCCAAGGTAACACCCCCCAAGCTCCGAACGTTCATCGACCACTCCGACAGTACATCCTTTCACATAACGGTTTCCGTCCGAAATCTGCCGTATGATATCCCTGATCATCGTTGTTTTTCCGCAGCGCGGCGGAGAAATAATCAGCGTGTGACACACTTTCATATTTTTGGTTATGTATTTCATCAGAGAATCGGCGCATCCCAGTATCTGATGTGCCACACGTATATTGATGGAAGAAATATACTGCATATTTTTCACTTCATTTTTTTCCAGTATTACCTTTCCGATCACTCCTACCCTGTGCCCGCCTTCAATTGTGATAAACCCCTGTCTCATTTCCTGTTCATATGCATAAAGTGAATACTGGCTGACATAGTCAAGTGTCTCACGGATCTCCTCTTTCGTAACAAGATGGCCGGAAGTAGACGTGGAAGGAAGAATCATTTCCCGGTTGTCATAAACGATCATAAGAGGTTTTTCCGCCCTCATCCTGATCTCCTGCAGCTTTTCAAAATCCAGATTCTCTTCTTCCAGAATCCTGCCTACTGATTTCGCGGTCACACCTAATATCTCCTGTTTCTTTCTGTCTTTATTCATCTTGTCCACCTCTCTTTTCACAATATATGTAGAACAAGAAAATTTATGACCGATAATTCGCTTAAGCCGATTTTATGATACTCAAAAATGGTCCACCGGACCATTTTTCATATGCATAGCAACCAAAAACCCCGCAGCAGTTAACCGCTGCGGGGCAAAAGCCTGTTTCTTATATTCCGGGAAACTCAGGAATTGTCAAAGCATCCCTGCATTTCTTCTTATTTTGTTTATTCAGCTACATCTCTTATACTGAAGCTGAAACGTCCCATCTTGTCTTTGCCAAGGCACACTACTTTCACCTCGTCTCCGATGCTGAGGACATCTTCCACTTTATTTACACGCTCTTTGGAAATTTTGGAAATGTGTACCATTCCTTCTTTTCCCGGGGCGAACTCTACAAAAGCACCAAACTCTTTAATGCTTACGACCTTACCTTCAAATACCTGCCCTGCTTCAAAGTCTGTAACGATGGTTGCAATCAGTTTTGCCGCTTTATCCATTTTATCCTGCTCAGTTCCGCAGATTGATACGAATCCGTCATCTTCAATATCAATTTTAACTCCGGTCTGCTCAATGATTGCATTGATGGTCTTTCCTCTCTGACCAACGACTTCACCGATTTTCTGCGGGTCAATCTGCATCTGGATGATCTTCGGCGCATATTCTCCCACTTCCGGTCTGGGCTGTGCGATTACTTTATCCATAACTTCATTAATGATATAAGTCCTTGCTTTCTTTGTCGCTGCAATAGCCTCTTCAATAATCGGTCTTGTAAGCCCGTGGATCTTAATATCCATCTGGATTGCAGTGATTCCCTTATGCGTTCCTGCAACCTTGAAGTCCATATCACCAAAGAAATCTTCCAGTCCCTGAATATCCGTCAGTACCAGATAATCATCGTCTGTCTCACCTGTGACAAGCCCTGCGGAAATACCTGCAACCGGTGATTTGATTGGCACTCCTGCAGCCATCAGTGACATACTGGACGCACAGATACTTGCCTGAGATGTAGAGCCGTTGGACTCAAATGTCTCAGAAACAGTACGGATTGCGTACGGAAATTCAGTTTCTGACGGGAGCACCGGTACAAGAGCACGTTCTGCAAGTGCGCCATGTCCGATCTCACGTCTTCCCGGGCCTCTGGACGGCTTTGTCTCACCGACAGAATAAGACGGGAAATTATAATGATGCATGTATCTCTTTGATGTCTCAGCCTCATCCAGCCCGTCCACCTTCTGTGCATCAGACAGCGGAGCCAGAGTTGTGATAGTACAGATCTGTGTCTGCCCTCTTGTAAACATCGCTGAGCCGTGAACTCTCGGAATCAGATCAACCTCTGCAGACAGCGGACGGATTTCATCGACCGCGCGTCCATCCGGACGTTTGTGATCTACAAGGATCATTTTTCTGACAGTCTTCTTCTGATACTGATAAACAGCTTCGCCAAGAACTGCCAGCCAGTCTTCTTTATCTGCAAATGCTTCTTCAAGCCTTGCAGTTATCTCGCGGATGTTCTCTTCCCTTGTCTGCTTATCATCGGTAAATACTGCTTTCTCCATCTCTTCAGGAGGAACGATCTCTTTGATTGCAGCAAATAATTCTTCCGGAATTGCACAGCTTTCATATTCATGCTTCTTCTTTCCACATTCTGCAACGATTGTTTCAATAAAAGCTATAACTTTCTGGTTCAGGTCATGAGCTGCAAAGATGGCATCTATCATCTGAGCCTCCGGCACTTCGTTGGCGCCTGCTTCGATCATGATTACCTTTTCCTTCGTGGAAGCTACTGTCAGCGCAAGCTCTGACACTTCCTTCTGCTCTGCAGTCGGATTAAAAACAAATTCACCGTCGACCAGGCCGACCTGCGTTGTTGAAATCGGACCGTCAAACGGAATATCGGAAATACATGTCGCAATACCCGCTCCGATCATAGCCGTAAGCTCCGGACTGCAGTCCTGATCAACAGACAGGACCAGATTCTCCAGCGTTACGTCATTTCGGTAATCCTTCGGGAACAGCGGGCGCATCGGACGGTCAATGACACGGCAGGTCAGGACTGCATTCTCAGAAGCTTTGCCTTCCCTCTTGTTAAAACCGCCGGGGATCTTCCCTACAGCATACATTCTCTCATTATATTCTACACTCAGAGGGAAAAAGTCAATTCCTTCCCTCGGCTTATCGGATGCGGTTGCCGTACACAAAACTGTTGTATCACCGTAATGCATCAGAACTGCTCCGTTCGCCTGTTTTGCAACACGCCCTACATCCACACGCAGAGTTCTGCCTGCAAGTTCCATCTCATACTTTCTAAACATAATTCTCTCCTTCTTTTATTAAAATTATAACCATATCTTCTTCATAGGCAGAAACGTCCGAAACTACTGAAAAAAATGTTCGGCAAATACAGAGCGAGTCTTAAAGCTTCAAAACAAAGAATATTCTCACTATTGACAAATATTCTCATGCCCTGCGAATATTCTTTTCAGTGGTCTCGGCTGTCTGCTTACTGCCCAATCCAAGTAATTATAGCATAAGCATATCTGTAATGCAAATGATTTTCATAGCAGCTCAGCCATAATCGAAATAGTCTATATCATAAAACAAGACGGGCACTCTGTTAAAGTGCCCGTCCAGCCCAAAGTAAAAACAATTACTTTCTCAGACCAAGTCTTTCGATCAGTGAACGATATCTCTCAATATCTGTTCTCTTCAGATATGCAAGCAGACCGCGTCTCTGTCCTACCATCTTAAGAAGACCTCTTCTTGAATGATGATCCTTAGGGTTTGCTTTGAAGTGCTCTGTCAGCTCATTGATTCTTGCTGTCAGAAGTGCTACCTGTACTTCCGGAGATCCTGTGTCTCCTTCACTTCTTCCATATTCTGCGATAATTGCCTGTTTCTTTTCTTTTGAAATCATGTTTCAAATCCTCCTTAAATCTTATATAACCGCCTGGTATTAAGTAACGGCTGGAGTTTTCCGATTACCGAACACCGGCTCACTTCACATACTATATCATAAGTGCTGCTTCTTGTAAAGTTAATTTTTACGGTTATTCCCGGACCGTCAGTCCGAAATACCTTTTTCCAAATCTGATATCTTCCCTGATGCGCTCTTTCAATTCCTCAACAGAATGAAACTTTTGCTCCGGACGCTCATAGGATAGAAATTCGACGATAATTTCTTTTCCATATGCATCACCTTCAAATCCGAATACAAAGATTTCTGCAAGAAGTTTCTTCTCATCCGTTACCGTCGGCTTCACTCCCACATTTCCTATCCCGTGGTATCTTCGTCCGTCAAGGACCACATCACAGGCATATACCCCGTTGCAGGGCATGATTTTCCCCGGCTTCGGATATACATTCATCGTAGGAAATCCCAACATGCGCCCGAGTTGTTTCCCATGTTCCACCCTTCCGCTCATCCGGTAAGGATGTCCCAGCAATGTGTTTGCGAGCTCTATTTGGCCCTCTTCCAGGGATTCCCTCACATAAGTACTGCTGATGATTGTCTCCTGATATTTTTTCTTATCGATCACATTAAGGTGATATCCGTATACTCCCGCATATTCCGCCAGCATACTCGTATCGCCCCGCTTATCCCTGCCGAAATGAAAATCCGTCCCGACAACAATGTACAACACTTTCATCTTTTCTACCAGAATAGTACGGATAAAATCTTCTGCTTCCATCTCCCTGATTTCTCTGGTAAAAGGACAGACAATCAGACTGTCCACCTGATCTTTGAGCAGCTCCCGCTTTTCTTCTGCCGTAGTCAGTGTTGCTCTTCCCATGTCAAATGCAACTACAACGGTACGCACATTTTCTGAACGGTAACTTCTGATTTTGTCTATCAAAAGCTGATGTCCGAGATGAAGCCCGTCAAATTTCCCGAGCGTGACCGCAGAATGTTTTTCACTTTGATATGAATAAATGTCTGTCATGTACTGCATATTTTTCCTCTGAATATTCTTTATTCTTTGCCTGAAACATTTAGCGGGCGGCTGCCGCCCTCATGCGTGCCGGATGATTCTATGATTCCGGATCATAAAACATTTTTTCCGGACGAAAACTGCCCGGACGGCCGCTGTATCGGAAAATTCCCGTGAATGTATTTTTTGAGTCGTATATCCGGACCTGTTCTCCGTCTGCAAAATGTAAATCTGTCTTTATGCCGGATTTCGGGATCACATTTCCATTATATGCCAGTCTGTCATATTCCGGTAAAAGTAGGACTGCTTTCTGTTCTGAAAACATCGCATCGACAGGCACAAGCACGCTGCCAAGGCTTCCTGATTCCTGTAAACCGGCGATTTCTTCCAGTCTGTGGCTGTCTTGAAGTTCAAATTTTCCCACTCTGGTGCGAAGCAGAGATTCCATACATCCTCCGCATCCGAGTTCTTTGCCGATATCATGGCAGAGTGTACGGATATACGTTCCTTTAGAACAGCTCACCCGCATATGGACGCGCGGAAGCCGCATCTCAAGGATTTCAATTTGAAAAATGATGACCTTTCTTGTCTTCCGCTCCACCTCAATGCCTTCTCTTGCCAGCTCATACAGCTTCTTTCCGTTCACTTTCAGAGCCGAATACATGGGCGGGAGCTGTTCATATTCACCTTCATATCCAAGAATACATGCTTTCACGGCTTCTTCTGTAAGTCTGTCCGTATCACATTCTTCCAGCACCGTCCCTGTAATATCCTGAGTATCGGTACTTTTTCCGAGAAGGAGGACTGTTTCATAAGTTTTATTCTTATCCGTGAGCATATCACAAAGACGCGTGGCCTTCCCGAAGCAGACCGGAAGAACTCCTTCCGCATCCGGGTCAAGCGTTCCTGTGTGACCGATTTTCTTCTGCTTTGTGATTGAACGTAGCTTTGCGACCACATCATGGGAAGTAAATCCCTTTTCTTTATATATGTTTATAATTCCGTTTATCATATCATTTTACTCTCTGATGATGCTTCTATCTGGAGTGCGATCTGTCCGCTGACGTTATTGATTACATCGTGCTCCGTCCCGCGCATACTCAGACCGGCTGCCTTCACATGCCCGCCGCCGCCGAAATACCGTGCCACACGGCTTACATCCACATAATCTTTTGAACGGAGGCTGACGCGGTAAAACCGGGTCTCCAGTTCATATAAAAACATAGCGACCTCCACCCCGGCAGTCTGTCTAAGCTGACTGACGATGCCTTCCATATCAGACACTTCCGCATTAAAAAACTCCATTTCCTTCCTTGACACGGCAGATACGATACATTTCCCATCCAGAATCAGCCAGCTCTCTAACAGTGCTTTTCCAAGGATCTGGTTCTGGACATAAGTTTTTTCATAATACGTTTTTTCAAGAATCTTATTAAAATCAATTCCTTTACGCATCAGAGCCGCAGCCGCTTCCATTGTTTCCGGAGCTGTACAGGTATACTGAAATATTCCTGTATCGTGGGCAATGCCCATATAAAGTGCTTCTGCACATGCCCTGCTGATTTTATCATAATCAAGCAGGCGGTATACCAGCTCAGACGTAGAACTTGCATCCGGTACAATGTCATTTTCATCTGCAAATGCCCGGTTGCTGACATGATGGTCAATGCATACGGTATGTTTTGCATTTTCAAACAATTGTCCTGAAAATCCCAGCCTGGCTTTATCCCCACAATCCAGACAGATAAACAAGTCATATGACATATCCTCCGGAATCTGATGACGTATAACGTCCGTTTTCTCAATTATATTATGCGGCTGGGGAATCTTCTCCAGATATACATCCACCTGAAGCTCTGGATACACCTCCGTCAGATACAGATACATTCCCATACAAGAACCCACACAGTCGCCGTCAGGACGGATATGCCCGCTCAGGGCAACTGTATGTTTACCTCTTAAAATATCATCTAAATTAATGCTCATTCACCCTCACCGTCTTTCAGATTTCTGGTCACTTCATCGATCTTTCTGCTCATGGCAACACCATATTCAATCGACTGGTCCAATATGAATTCAATAACAGGGGTGTTTCTCATATTTATGGTCCTTGCAAGTTCACGGCGGATATACCCTTCCGCACTGCGGAGACCTTGTACCGTATCCTCCTGCGCCTTTTTATCGCCTAATACGCTGATATAAGCTTTACAGGTTTTTAAATCCGGCGCCACTTCTACAGAAACCACCGAAGTCATCGGTGCCACCCTGGGGTCTTTTATTCCATTATGCAGAATGTTGCTCAATTCACGCTGGACTTCCGCATTGACCCTCGTATTCTTGATACTGTTTTTTCTCATTCTATTTCATTCCTTTCGCGTAAAACGATCTTAACATCGGTTTCCGCTTTTATATTTTAATATGCAGAAAATCTGCCGAAACAGATTTTCTGCACAAATACGACAGCACAGCATACGCCGCGCACCGGTTATTTTCTCTCGACCTCGACCATTTTAAACGCTTCAACAAGGTCTCCTTCTTTGATATCATTGCAGTTTTCAAATACAAAACCACATTCATATCCGGCCCTTACTTCTTTTACATCATCCTTAAATCGTTTCAGAGATGCAAGAGGGCCTTCAAAAATCACTACGCCGTCACGTGTAAGGCGTACAGAGCAATGTCTTTCAAAGATACCGTCAAGCACATAAGATCCTGCAATCGTACCTACTCCGGAAGCCTTGAACGTCTGTCTTACCTCCGCATGGCCGAGTATTTTCTCTTCAAATACCGGATCAAGCATTCCCTTCATGGCTGCTTCCACATCTTCGATAGCATTATAAATGACTCTGTACAGTCTTAAATCCACACCTTCACGCTCCGCAATTTCTTTTGCCGTCACATCAGGACGTACATTAAATCCGATGATGATTGCATTGGATGCAGATGCAAGGCTTACATCAGATTCATTGATTGCTCCGACGCCGCCGTGGATAATCTTAATTACGACTTCATCATTAGATAATTTCAGGAGGCTCTGCTTCAGCGCTTCCACTGAACCCTGGACATCTGCTTTTACCACGATATTAAGTTCTTTTAGATTACCCTCCTGAATCTGGCTGAACAGATCATCCAGTGACATCTTTGATTTCGTCTCTTCCAGAAGTTTAACTTTATTCTGTGCGATAAAGGTTTCTGCAAAATTACGTGCTTCTTTTTCTGTCGCACATCCTACAAAAACTTCTCCGGCATTCGGGACATCATTCAGTCCGAGGATCTCTACCGGCTGGGACGGGCCTGCTTCTTTCAGACGCCTTCCTTTATCATCCATCATCGCCCTTACTTTACCGTGTGCAGAGCCGACCGCAATAGCATCTCCGACATGCAGAGTACCCTTCTGTACAAGAACTGTAGCAACAGAACCTTTCCCTTTATCCAGCTTAGCCTCAATGACAAGTCCTCTTGCCGCGCGGTTTGCATTTGCCTTCAGTTCCAGCATTTCTGCAGTAAGAAGTATCATTTCCAGAAGTTCTGGTATTCCTTCTTTTGTATGTGCGGATACCGGAACAAAAATCGTGCTCCCGCCCCAGTCTTCAGCAATCAGCCCGTACTCAGAAATTTCCTGTTTTACACGCTCTACATTCGCACTCGGCTTATCAATTTTATTAACGGCAACGATAATTTCAATTCCTGCCGCCTTGGCATGGTTGATTGCTTCTACTGTCTGCGGCATAACGCCGTCATCGGCTGCAACGACCAGGATTGCGATATCTGTCGCATTTGCGCCGCGCATACGCATTGCGGTAAATGCCTCATGTCCGGGCGTATCAAGGAACGTGATTTTTTCCCCGTTTGCCTCAACGACATATGCACCGATATGCTGTGTGATTCCGCCCGCTTCACGGTCTATTACATTGCTGTGGCGGATTGCATCCAAAAGAGATGTTTTTCCGTGATCGACATGCCCCATGACGCAGACAACCGGAGGACGTTTTTCCATCGTCTCTTCTGCTTCCTCCTCTTCTTTCAGAAGCTCTTCGATGACATCCACGACTTCTTCTTTCTCACAAAGAACATCGAATTCCATTGCAATTTCTTCTGCCGTATCATAATCAATTTCCTGATTGACATTAACGATTTTACCCTGCATGAACAGTTTCTTGACAATCACGGACGGAACGACCTTCATCTTATCCGCAAGCTCTTTGATCGTCAGGACTTCCGGGAGAATGATCTGCTTGATTTCTTCAACAACAGCCTGTTTCTGCTGCGGCTTCTTCACTTCCGCAACCGGTTTTGTCTTTTTGCCCTTCTTACCCTTATTTTCAAACTCTTCATCGCGGAGTTCTTTTTTCTTATAATCTTTTTCTTTATCTTTACTCTTGTTTCTCTGTGTTTTCTGCTGTTCTACCAGTGGTGCGGACATGGAATCTCTGTCATTCCTTCTGTCATTCTGCCTTCCCTGACCTCTCTGAGTGCGGTCATTCCTGTCACCTCGTTCCCCTCTGGAGCCTTTCTGACTGTCTCCCTGGTAACGCTCTCTTCTCTGACCGTCTCCCTGACCGTCTCTCTGACCATCCTTCTGGTAACGCTCTCTTCCCTGACCGTCCCTTTGATAACGCTCTCTTCTCTGACCGTCTCCCTGACCGTCTCTCTGGTAACGCTCTCTTCTCTGACTGTCTCCCTGACTGTCTCTCTGGTAACGCTCTCTTCTCTGACCGTCTCCCTGACCGTCTCTCTGGTAACGCTCTCTTCTCTGGCCGTCTCCCTGACTGTCTCTCTGGTAACGTTCTCTTCTCTGACCGTCTCCCTGACCGTCTCTCTGATAACGCTCTCTTCTCTGACCGTCTCCCTGGCCATCCTTCGGGATTTCCCTGCGGCTGTCCTTATGAGATTCTGCTGTCTGAGCCGGAGTCTTCACCGGAGCAGCTTCCTGCGGACGGGCCTGCTGGGTCTCCAGCGCAGGTTCCTGCGGACGGACCTGTTGGATCTGCTGTGCCTGTACCGGAGCAGCTTCCTGCGGACGGGCCTGCCGGGTCTCCGGCGCGTCAGTTCCCTGCAAACGGACAGGCTTTGTCTGAACCGTGGCAGCTCCCTGCGGACGGGCAGATTTTGCTGCCGGATCTGCCGCTGCATTTTTATCAACCGCCGGACGCTGCCCCGGACGCCCCTGGTTCAGGCGCTGTCCCAGACGGCCACCCTGTGCTTTGGCACCGTTTTTAATATTCTGAGGGCGGAATACCTGTACGATATTCTTCTTTTTCGGTGCAGCTTCCACAGCATCACCTTTAGCAGAATCTGCCGCACTTCTTCTCGCCTCTCTTCTGATATCTGCAACAACATCATCTTCCAGTGTACTCATATGGCTCTTTACCTCTATATTCTTTCTGCTCAGAATGTCGAGCAGGCTTTTATTGTCCATCCCCAGCTCTTTTGCAAGTTCATGCACTCTCATTTTCGTCATATTCTAAACTACCTCCTCTATGCAATCGTGTTATTTTTTTGTTTAAGCTGCTTTTGAATTCCGTCTGCAAATCCTTCGTCCAATATTGCCAGAGATGCACGGAATTGCTTTCCCATTGCATGCCCTAAGGTATCTTTATCTCCGTAAAAACAGATTGGAACCTCATAGAATCCACACATATCCTGAAACTTTTTCTTTGTATTTTCCGATGAATCCTCTGCCACGATCACCAGTGCGGCTCTTCCCGACTTTGTTTCACGCTCGGTCATAAATTCACCGCTTACAGTTTTTCCTGCTTTGGTCGCAAGACTAATCAAAGACAAAACTTTATCCTTCACCAATCTCATTCATCTCCTTCTCCAGGATTTCATATACTTCCGCCGGGATTTCCTGCCTGAAAGAACGCTCCAGCCCTCTGCCTTTCACTGCTTTATGAAAACATTCTGCCGAAAGGCACATATAGGCACCGCGCCCGTTTTTCTTTCCTGTGGCGTCAAGCGTAAAGGTTCCGTCCTCCGTCTTCAGGATGCGAATCAATTCTTTCTTAGGTTTCATCTCGCCGCAGCCGACACATTTTCGCATCGGCACTTTTCTTTTTACTGTCAAATATCTCACCTCACCCGGGAATTATTCTTCCGTTTCAACAAATTCGATGCTGTCCTCCGGATATTCTTCATATCCTTCTTCATAAGCCTCATCGTAATCATCATATTCTTCCAGCATACCCATCTGTTCCATATAATCTTCCGGAAGCTCGCCAAGTTCCAGTGCTTTCGATTCGCTCTTAATGTCAATCTTATATCCTGTCAGCCTGGCTGCAAGTCTTGCATTCTGTCCTTCTTTTCCGATTGCAAGAGAAAGCTGGTCATCCGGAACAATGACTTCCGCCATCTTTTCGTCCGGGTCTGCCATAACTGAAATAACTTTGGCCGGGCTGAGCGCATTTTCAATCAGAAGTGCCGGATTGTCATCCCAGTTTATAATGTCGATTTTCTCGCCTCTCAATTCCTCCACAACAGCTTTCACACGGTCGCTGTTTTTGCCGACACATGCTCCGACGGCATCAACCTTCTCATCATTGGACCATACGGCCATCTTGGTACGTGAGCCGGCTTCCCTGGCGATACTCTTGATTTCAACAATCCCCTCTTTGATTTCCGCAACCTGTGCCTCAAACAGTCGTTTAACAAGCTCCGGATGGGTACGGGATACCAGGATCTTCGGTCCCTTTGGCGCATTTTTCACTTCCACCACATAAAGTTTGATTCTGTCATTCTGCTCAAGGCGTTCACTCTTCACCTGCTCATTTTCCGTAAGAATGGCATCCGCCCTTCCCAGATTGATGCTGATATTATTCCCGTTTCTCCTCTGTACCGTTCCGGTCACGATATCTTTTTCTTTTTCAAAATACTGATCAAATACTGCTTTTCTTTCTTCTTCCCGAATCTTCTGAAGAATCAGGTTCTTTGCGTTCTGTGTCGCAATGCGCCCAAATGCCTTGGATTCGATCTTTACCTGTGCGACATCGCCGATCTGCAGGGCGGAATCAATTTTCTCGGCATCTTCCAGGCTGATTTCCAGCGCACGGTCCGTAACTGTTTCTACAACCTTCTTCTCTGCAATCACAGAATAATCACAGGTTTCCCTGTCCATAATGACTTTAATATTGTCTGAAGTCCCAAAATGGTTCTTACATGCACTGATGAGAGAAGTCTCGATTGCATCCATCATAACATCTCTGCTGATATTTTTTTCTTTCTCAAGAATTGTCAAAGCTTCCAGTAACTCTGTATTCATTTTTTCTTTCCTCCCAAATAATATTCATACAAAAATCTGCCGCTGTAGTTTAATTCATACTAATGTGTTAACAACCGTAACTGTTAAGCCCGCACAGGCAGCAGGCAGGGCAGCTAAAAATCTAATGCCAGACGAATCAGTGCAATTTCACTTCTGTTAAACGTCTGTTCTGTGTCATCTTCACAGGTAATGGTAACCGTATCTTTATCATAGTCTTTTAAAATACCTGTAAATTCCTTCTGATGCTCAATCGGACGATAAGTTCGGATTTCCACTTCTTCTCCAAGGCTTCTTTTGAAATCTTTTTCCTTTTTCAGCGGACGGCCAAGTCCCGGAGAGCTTACCTCGAATATATAAGAATCTTCGATATAATCCTTCTCATCAAGAATATCGGAAAACCTTCTGCTGACGGTCTCACAGTCATCCACCGTGATTCCACCCGGTTTATCAATATATGCACGCAGATACCAGGTTCCTGCTTCTTTGACATATTCCACATCCACCAGTTCAAATCCATAACCGGTCACAATCGGTTCTAAAAGTTTTTCTGTTGTCTGTTCGTATTCTTCTCTCCTTGACACTTTACCTCTTCCTTTCTGTTCAAAATCACATAGCACCATCTTGCATAGTCTTCCTTCTGCAGTCACTTCAAAATATATAGCAATAAAGAAGAGTGAACTTTCGTCCACTCTTCTGTCAGATTTCCTATGCAACCAAAGCAATTGTAGCACTTTTCATAAGGAAAAGCAAGTATTTTTAAACATTTTTTTAGTAAGGCAGGACTTCCGTTATACTTATCCCCTTGTTTTTGTTCCTGTCCCGTCCCTTTTAGCGATCCGAAGCCGGTTCAGGCTGACTTCTTTTTCCCCAAACAAAACTTTCTTTTCCTTACCTTCCTCAAAAACATAGACATTTTCCAGCACATCTTTTTTCTGAAGCCTGATTCCGGCCACTCCGATGGCAGATTTTTTCTTTTCCGGTATTTCAGTTACCGGGAATCTCAGGAAATACCCTCCCCTGGTCTGAAGCACGGCATGCTGACTCTCCGTCACGACCTGAACGGAAAGAAGTGCGTCACCTTCCTGAAGCTTTGTCGCCGCAATAGTACGTTTCGATACAAGGAATTCACTTCCGTCTACACGCTTGATGATTCCATTCTTCGTCGCGAATAGCAGCTTTGCGAACCTCATCTGTTCCATGTCACATATCATGACCACCTGTTCCTCAGCACTCACATAATTGCTGACATTATCAATAGGGATACCTTTATCCCTGAACTTGCCGCAAGGCAGATCCAGAATCCTTATCAGATGCATTCTGCCGGTATCGGTAAACAGGCAAAGCTTTCCTGTATTCATACAACGGACAACTGATTTATTCTCACTGTCTGCCGCTTCCTTATTTCTTTCATAGACAGATATATCCACAGTCCTGGCATACCCGAAACGATCCATCAGGAAGACAACCTCCTGCTCCTCGATTTTCTTTTCCTCGTAAACCGCCTCTTCCGCATTCACGATGACCGTGCGGCGTTTACGTCCATATTCTTTCTGGAATTCGTCCATTTCTGCCACGATCACATCCGCCATCGAATCATAGTTATTCAGGATGTCCTCATAGCAGGCGATATTCTTTACCGTTTCCTCATATTCTTTTTGCAGTGCCTCGATTTCCAGGCCGATCAATTTGTACAGCCGCATTTCCAGGATCGCAGTCGCCTGACGCTCGGTAAATCGGAGCATTGCCGCCATTTTTTTTGATATTCTGGATTTAAACCTGATATTGTCCGTAACTCCGTGGACAAGGCAGGCTCTCGCGTCTTTTACTGATGTACTTCCTCTGAGAATTTCAATAATCAGATCAATTACGTCACAGGCTTTGATCAGCCCCTCCTGGACTTCCTTCTTTTCCAGTTCTTTGGAAAGCAGAGTATTATATTTTCTCGTCATCAGTTCAAACTGGAAATCCACATGATGTTCGATGATGGATTTCAACCCCAGTGTCTCCGGTCGACCGTCAGCAACGGCAAGCATATTGACGCCAAACGTATCCTCAAGGCGGGTTTTCTTGTAAAGCATGTTTTTCAGATTTTCCACATCTGCACCGCGCTTCAGTTCCAGCACGATCCTGATTCCTTCTTTGGAGGACTGATTGGAAATGTCGACGATATCCGTTGTTTTTTTCGTCTCCACCAGGGCTGCCACGTCATTCAGAAATTTTCCGATTCCGGCCCCGATCATCGTATAAGGAATCTCGCTGATCACGAGCTGCTTCTTCCCATTTTTCAGCTCCTCAACCTCCACTTTTCCGCGGATTTTAATTTTTCCCTGTCCGGTCTCGTAAATACTGAGAAGGTCATCTTTATTTACCACGATCCCCCCTGTCGGGAAATCCGGCCCTTTTATATATTTCATCAGCTGCTTCGTTGTTATCTCATTATTTCTCATATAGGCTTTGACACCCTCAAGAACCTCACAGAGATTGTGCGTCGGAATGCTCGTCGCCATGCCGACGGCGATGCCTTCCGCTCCGTTGATCAGCAGGTTCGGCACGCGCACCGGAAGGACAAGCGGCTCTTTTTCCGTCTCATCGAAATTCGGTCCGAAATCGATGACATTTTTGTCCAGGTCTGCAAGATACGCCATCTGCGTAAATTTTGCAAGCCGTGCCTCCGTATAACGCATGGCTGCCGCCCCGTCGCCTTCGATGGAGCCAAAGTTGCCGTGTCCGTCCACCAGAACCATGCCCTTTTTAAAATCCTGTGCCATGACAACCAGCGCCTCATAAATAGAGCTGTCCCCGTGAGGATGATATTTACCCATCGTATCGCCGACGATACGGGCGCATTTACGATACGGCTTGTCAAAACGGATCCCCAATTCATACATATCATACAGCGTCCTTCTCTGCACCGGCTTCAGCCCGTCCCGCACATCAGGCAGCGCACGGGAAATGATTACGCTCATAGCATAATCAATGTAGGATTTTTTCATCACATCCGAATATTCCGTCCGGATAATCTGTGCATCACTGTTCATAATCTTCTCCTTCTATATATCCAGCTCCGCTTCCGTTGCATTTTCATATATAAATGCCTTTCTCGGCGGAACTTCTGTTCCCATCAGCATCTCTGTAACACTGGAAGCCATACGGGCATCCTCGATCTCAACCAGTTTCAGGATTCTTGTCTTAGGATTCAGTGTTGTCTCCCAGAGCTGCTGAGCATCCATCTCACCAAGACCTTTATATCTCTGCAGTGTAAAACCGCCGTCATGAGTCTTCCTGTATCGTTCCAGCGCAGCATCATCATACAGATATTCTTCCTCTCCTTTTTTCGGCATGGCCTTATAAAGCGGAGGCATGGCGATATAGACATGACCCTCGAAAATCAGTTCCGGCATGAACCGGTAAAACAATGTCAGAAGCAGCGTGGAAATATGCGCACCGTCCACATCCGCATCTGCCATGATGATAATCTTGTCATAGCGCAGTTTCGTAATATCAAAATCATTGCCGTACCCTTCAGAAAATCCACATCCGAACGCATTGATCATCGTCTTGATTTCCGCATTGGCAAGCACCTTATCAATACTTGCCTTCTCCACATTCAAAATCTTACCACGTATCGGAAGGATTGCCTGAAAGCTCCTGTCTCTTGCCGTCTTTGCAGAACCGCCCGCAGAATCCCCCTCCACAATAAATATCTCACATTTTTTCGGATCTCTGCTCTCACAGTTTGCAAGCTTCCCGTTGCTGTCAAACGAATACTTCTGCTTTGTCAGAAGATTCGTCTTCGCTTTTTCCTCGGTCTTCCTGATTTTTGCCGCCTTCTCCGCACTGGAGAGAACAGCCTTCAATACTTCCAGATTGCGGTCAAAAAACATCACGATTTCATCACCGGTCACCTTACCCGCAGCTCTCGCCGCGTCCGGATTATCCAGCTTGGTCTTCGTCTGCCCTTCAAATCTCGGGTCAGGATGTTTGATGGAGATAATCGCCGTCATCCCGTTCCTGATATCTGCTCCTGTAAAATTGGCATCCTTATCTTTTAAAATTCCAAGCTCCCGTGCATATTGATTCATCACAGTCGTAAATGTTGTCTTAAATCCGGTCAGATGTGTGCCTCCTTCCGAATTATAAATATTATTACAGAACCCCAGCACATTTTCATGAAATTCATTAACATACTGTATAGCAGCCTCAACCTCGATTCCTTCGGATTCTCCTTTAAAATAAATCGGCTCATGAAGCACTTCCTTTTTTGAGTTCAGGTCACGAATAAACCCGCGTATTCCGTCAGGCTCATGATATACGACCTGCTCTTTTGACTCGGGCCGCTTATCCTCAAATATAATCGTCAGCTCAGGGTTCAGATATGCCGTCTCATGCATCCGGCTTTTTACCTCGTCCGCCCGGAACTTCGTCTTTTCAAATATGGTATCATCCGGGAGAAAATTCACCTTCGTCCCGGTCTTTTTTGTCTTTCCCGTGATTGGGAGAAGACCGTCAATCAGCTCCGTTGTCGGGATTCCCTGCTCATAAGTATCATGATGGATTGCACCTTCCATGCTTATCCAGACCTCCATTTTCTTTGAAAGGGCATTGACCACGGAAGATCCAACACCGTGAAGACCTCCGCTTGTCTTATACGCCGAATCGTCAAACTTCCCTCCCGCATGAAGTGTTGTATAAACGATTCTGGCAGCCGAAACTCCTTTTGCGTGCATTCCTACAGGCACGCCTCTCCCGTTATCCTCTATCGTAGCGGAACCGTCTGCCTCAAGAGTGACATGGATTTCCGAACAAAATCCTGCAAGATGTTCATCCACCGCATTATCAACGATTTCGTAAATCAGATGATCCAGTCCTTTCGCAGAAACACTCCCGATATACATCCCCGGTCTTTTTCTGACTGCTTCCAGCCCTTCCAGTACGGCAATGCTGTCTGCATCATATGTATTTTTCTTTCCCATAAAATCCTCCTGTCAGCAACCTATCATCCGCGTTAAAGCGTTCAAACCATTTTATTCTAGCATAGGAGCAAAGTAAATTTCAATGATTTCCTTCAGACTCTCATTTAAATCAGGACCGTATACAGAGTCTCGGCCAGTACCTCCATGGCATTTCGCATTTCTTCGACAGTATTGGTCTGTGCACCTGCCTCAATAAGCAGGGATTTTGGCATCAGATGAAGATTATACCGGTATGCCCGGAGATAAATATGTCTGGCGAACCCGGGGTACATCTGCTCCGAGGCCAGCTGCATCTGAAGAGAAAATGCCAGGTTATCCTGAATATATGGATTATAAAGATACTCGATATCCCCATTAGTGCGGGTGCGGCTCAGTCCGTTAAAAAACATGATCCGCGCCGTCTGCTTTCCCCCGATTTCCGTTACAAGATGGGTCCCTTCAGCCACGCCGTCCCGGTGGAGATCGATCACAACCTCAACAGACGGGTTTGCTTCCAGAATCGGACGTATGGATGCCTCTGCATTTTCATAGGCGGAGCTTCTGTCCAGCTGTCCGTCAATAATATCATAAACCCCTGTGTCATGAATCGTGGAAATCCCTTTGGCATTCAGAAGCTGTGTAAGATACTCTCCGATCCCGACAATGCTGGTGGACGGATCCCCCGGGATAGAATCCGCGAACTCCTCCTGCGAATGAGTGTGGAAAATCAGTATTTTGGGGCCTTCCGTCTCCTGATTAATTTTCATACTTCTTCCAAGCAGTTCATCCGCATTAAGCTGTTCCGGCCCGATCATCGTAGAACTGTCCACAGTATAAAAATTACTGAGCAGATAATTAAAATCCCTGAGTTTTTCGATGGACATATCGATGACCGGCTGGCTCTTCTGAGGAACAATATTTTCCACCGGATCCGCCTCCCCGACTAACATGCCATTCTCGTCCACCATATTTTCATCGTTCGCCTGGCATTCCAGAATCCGGGCTATCGTCTCCGCATCCTCCATCTCCGATTCATATTTCTGCCGGTTCTCCATAAACTGTGGAAGTGAAAGGTACTGCATTGCCTGAGATGCCATCCATTCGGAAAATGACACCGACGGTGGATTCTCAACATAAGCCATTCCGGGCAGATACTGCACTGTGATGATATTGGCGAGCATGCGGCGCATCTGATATCCCCAGCCGCTGCCCGAACGGAACTGACAGCAAAAAAAAGCTGCCGCAAGCAGCATTAAAAAGACACCGGCAGCTTTTCTTATCATTTCCTTTTTCACCACACATTCCTCCCTCTCCATGCCCGGAAAAATCACATAATTTCCGGCACACAGTACTGATATACTATATGAGAGGAGTGCTTCCCTTATGAATCAGTTCAATCTCTATCCATCGCTGTATTCTGATTTGCGAACAAAATGTTGAGCGCTTCAGATATGGTAAATCCGATTTGTTTCACAAGCTCATCTTCATCTTTTGGTGTCATGAACATCCCGTGCAGGTGGGGAGAAATCAATTCATGGACAAGTTCATGCTTTTCGGCCTTGCTGTATGTTTTCAGAACTTCCCCGACACTGGTAAGAACTTTGGAAGATTCCAGCTCTGAAATCAGATTTTCCATAATATCACCGGCAATCGTCGCAGCATCCACAACAGTAGGAACTCCGATTCCAAACACAGGTATACCAAGTGTTTCCTTTGACAATGCATCACGATTGTTCCCGACACCTGAGCCGGGGTGGATTCCTGTATCCGCGATCTGTATGGTACGGTTAAGTCTTCTGCTGTTCCTTGCTGCCAGTGCATCAACAGCAATCACCAGATCCGGCGATGTTTCTGAGACAATGCCCTTTACTATTTCCAGCGTCTCCATCCCGGTCTGCCCCATCACTCCCGGTACAATAGCGCTTACCAGCCTTGCCTGTTCCATCCCCATGGCATATTTCCCATATTCCTTAACAATATGACGCGTAACACAAAGATTATCCGCTACATTCGGGCCAAGTGCGTCCGGTGTCACCTGCCGGTTTCCCAATCCCACCACAAGCACGGAAAGATCTTCCCCTTCCAGTCCGTTTTCCCGGATTAATTTTTCAAGATATCCTGCAAGCTTTACAGAAATCTCCCTGTGATAATCTTCATCGGGAACCGCCAGGTTAGGAGCTTCCAGTGTTAGGTACGTCCCTACCGGTTTTCCCATAATCTTTGCGCCGTTCTCCGTTTCTATCACGACCTTTGTGACGCGGACCTCCCTCTCCATATCATAGTCTTCCTCCAGAACCACTCCCGGAATCTCAACATTGTCCGATTCAAAACGCTCCCGCTCCTCCAGCGCAAGGTCTGTACGAATACTATACTTATCCAACATTATTTTCCCTCTCTTTTTTATAACCTTTACGCATAGTTTTTACAATAAATTGAAAAATATGTATTGACAACCATTCCTTGTTAGCATAAAATAATTGAGTATGTTCCGGCAGAGCGTCCGTGTCCGAATCTGGCGGAATAATCTGCGGGTGATTACAGACAGTCACCGGCATCCCTGCTTTCTGTTAAGATTGTATAAACGGAAGCTTAAAGTTACATTTTGAAAATATCACTATTTGGAGGTGTACAGGTTGGCTAATATCAAATCTGCGAAAAAGAGAATTTTAGTAAATGAAACAAAAAATGCAAGAAATAAGGCAATTAAGTCCAGAGTAAAAACAGCAGTAAAAAAAGTTGAAGCTGCAGTTGCAAAGAAGGACGCTGAGGCAGCTCAGACAGCACTGAAAGCTGCTATCGTTGAAATCACAAAGGCTGGTTCTAAGGGAGTTTATCACAAGAACACTGTTGCCAGAAAAGTTTCCCGCCTTACAAAAGCTGTTAACAGCATTGCTTAAGATATATAGACTTAAGATTAAAGATAATAAGACATTTAAAAGACATCCGCTCCCGTCATGGCGGATGTCTTTTTTATATCAATGTATACGATAAATATGAAATGTATAGAAAATATTATTTTGCCATATTTACCTGTATCACGGCTTTCAATCCTGTCCGCCCGCCGGGGAAGCTTTCCGGGGAAAAACAATCTCAACCTTGAACAGGTCTGCCTCAGTGTAAATAGTCATTTTCCCATCCTGAAGTTCAGTGAAGCTCTTTGCGATCGCGAGCCCAAGCCCTGATCCTTCAGTATTCCTTGAAGCATCCCCGCGTACAAAACGGTCCGTAATCTCTTCCACATCAAAGTCCATCTCAGCTGCCGAAACATTTTTCATAGAAATAACCACATTTTTCTCTGTCACTGTCATTGAAATATAAACACGGGTATGAGGCATGGCATATTTTGTGATATTCAAAATGAGATTTTCAAAAATCCGGTATGTCTTCTGGCTGTCAAGAAGCAGTATCACCTTTTCTTCCGGAAGCCTCCAGCGGATCTCAAGATTGGCCGCTTTTATCTGACTGTCATATTCCAGGCCGGCCTGTTTTAAAAGTCCCACAATATCTACATTTACATAATGCATCGTCACATTTCTGCTGGAAGCCTTACTTATCTCAAATAAATCTTCGATTAAAACCTTCAGCCTCAGGGACTTTTTTTCCAGGACATCAAGATATTCCTTTTGCTTTTCCGGGTCTTTCTCCGATTTAAGCAGGTCTGTATAAGTAATAATTGCCGTCAGCGGTGTTTTTAAATCATGGGACACATTCGTAACAAGCTCCGTTTTCATCCTCTCGCTTTTAACTTCTTCCTCTACCGCCTTTTTAAATCCTTTCTGTATTTCCCCTATTTTCTCCTTGACCGGATTAAAAATACCCATATCTTCCTCAAGGGGCACATCCAGATTTCCCTCAGCAATCAGTTCTGTCGCTTTCAAAAGTTTCTCGTATTTTCTCTGCACATCCAGAAAATATTTCCGAAGGATAACAAACAGAATCACTGAATAGACCAGCAATGCCAGGATTCCGCTGGCAGCTCCTGCTTCCCAGAAGCACCCGACAATACATAGAACTATAATATTTACAATCAGTGCTTTCCCGATGGCCTTAATCGTTTTATCCCGTAAATCCAGATGCACCAGGTCGTCATAGATGTTACTGAAAATCTCCTGAAGCCTGCACCTCAATTCTCTCAGAATGTGCTTTCTTTTTTCAGTTCCGGATTCCCTTTTTGCCTTCCGCTCCCGTATCTTTCCGTTCATCCGCTTCCACAGTCTGACACAAAGGACTTGCTCTTCCCAATAAGCCTTTTTCAGTGTAAATTCCGGATGCAGACAGGTGACGCCCCAGTATACTGCAAGGAAAACAGCAAACCACATCAGCATATTTACCACAGTCTCAAATGCATCGGAAAGAAAAGTCCCAAGCCCCACCTGCCGTGCTGTCGCAAATATCCTGTGGTTCAGAGTATCCCATACAACCTGATCGATACGATGCTTCTTAACAAGAAGAAACAACCACACAACCGGTACTGCCTCAAATGGTGCATGGAAAACTCTTGACGTTTTCAGCTTCCAGCCATCCAGAAACGGAATAAAAATAGCCGCAGCTACGATGATCAACAAGAATCCGCACAGAAAAAATCTGTAAATATCATAGTCGGAAAGCATATCCACATACTTCTCTTCTATCTTCTGGGAATAATTCACACTGTTCATGTATTTTTTAAGTTCACTCGTACTGATACCACAAACGACCTTGATTTCTGTAGGTGAATCCAGAGTCCCCATTTCTTCCAGATGATTATTGCTACTATAAATAATACGTTCAAGCTCATACATTTCCTGCTCTTCCATCCCTTTTCCAAGGACTTTGACAGACTGCAGTTCTCCGGCGCTTCCATACAGGTACAGAATGCGCATCAGATACTCTGTATCCGCGCTAAGCAGCTTCTGTTTTACATTTTCATTTGATGTGCCAAGCAGTCTTTTCCCGTTATAATCAAGGACGATATAATCCACATACCGGTTAAGCAGGAAATATCCATGATCTCCATACTCCGACATAATCTGATCCTGATTATAAACCTCCTCAATTTCATTATATAAAAAATAATTTCCTTCCGTAAGGTACTTTGCTGTTTCTTCCAGTGCCAGTTTCTGCTCTTCCTCCTGGTTATATTTCATATCCAGCACTCCGGAAAAAGCAGAATAAGACGCAGTCATTCCGGCTGCACAGATTAACACAACTGCAAAAATCAATATCCATGAACATTTACGGCTGTTTTTCAATTTTGTAACCAACGCCCCACACCACCTTTAAATATTTTGGTTCTTTTGGATTTAATTCTATTTTTTCTCTGATTCTCCTCACATGGACCATAACAGTGTCCGTATTGATTGCCCGTTCATTCCAGACCCTTTCATAAATTTCCTCTGCAGAAAATACCCGCCCCGGATTTTTAGCCAGCAGCAAAAGTATTTTATACTCTATCGGTGTAAGCTTCACAGGAATGCCGTCAACTGACACTTCCACCGTCTCCTCATTAATCTCCAGCCCTCCGATTACATACACATGATCCTTTGTCTCCAGACGCTCCATGAATCTCCAGTACCTTCTGAGATGTGAGTTCACACGCGCCAAAAGCTCCATTGGTGTAAATGGCTTTGTGATATAATCATCTGCTCCGATGTTCAGTCCCATGACTTTATCGGTCTCTTCCGATTTGGCCGAAAGCATCAGCACCGGAAAATCATGATTTTCCCGGAGTTTTATAGTCATACGGATTCCGTCCATACGGGGCATCATAATATCTACGATTGCCAGATGAATATCTTCTTCTTCAATGATTTGCAATCCCTCGATTCCGTCTGCCGCCTGGAACACCCTGTACCCCTGGCTCTGCAGATAAATCTTTATCCCTTCTCGGATTTCCTTGTCATCTTCAACGATCAATACGTTTGACTCTCTCATTTCTGATACACCCCTGTTTTGTTTATTTGTTTCATGATACCATGTCCGGATATGTAAAAAAAGATTCTCCCCCTTTAGCTGTCCTAATCGTATCGGACATATCTAAAGGAGGAGTCCAAAAGAATCAAAAGATTTTCTTAAGATTCAGTATTTTTTTCTTTCTTTTCACAGTCTCTCTTTCTCTTTTCCCTTTATATTCTCAAGCTCTCTCTTTGCAATACTCTGTAACACTTCCATCGTTTTACAAAAATAAATCGGAATCCCTTCTGTTGTCCCGGTCTCTGCCAGTGCGATTGCTGCACAGGCATGGCAGATCTTCATATTCGGACATGTGCTGCATAATCCACTTAACGAAACTTTTCCACTGATTTCTACCAATTCTCTCCAGGCTGACAGGAAATCCTTCCCGTACATGTCAATCTTCGGGTCCGTCATCATACCGCAAGGAGCCATATATCCGTCCCAGGTAATCCAAAACGTGGCTTTACCGGCACGGCAGCGGATTCTTCCATCCAATGGATCCCTGCAGGATTCCTCAACTACCGGCGGAGGAACAGATTTATCTCTGATGCTATATAACATTTCTTTATATTTCTCTTCACCATATTGCAGACGGTAAATCTCCAGCCGATACTTTGCATAATCCTCCGGGGTAAAACGATGGTTCTCCCCTACCCTGTCCGCATCCCGCCGAATTGGCGGAAACATATAAGAAGGCATCTCCAAAATCAAGTCTTTCTCTCTGGCATAGGTTATGATTTTTTCTATATCTTTAACATTTGAGGGAGTCACAGAACTATTTAATTTCACCGGAATCCCTGCTTGTTTCAGCTTAATAATAGCTTCGTCAACTTTATGGAAAACATTTTTCACTCCACACAATTCTTCATAAGTCTCGTCAGATGCTCCATAAAGGGTAATATTCAGACGTTTTGGCGGGAGTTTTGTCAGATATTCGATAGCGTTATCATCGATAAGTGAGCCGTTTGTATTGATGGATATGAGAAACCCCATCTTGATAAGTTCTTCATATAATTTCCAGAAATCAGGCCACAGAAAAGGTTCTCCCCCGGTAATTAAAAGGAACAACATTCCTGCATCACTGGCTTCTTTCGCAATTCTAAGCCACTGCTCCAGTGTGACCATCGGACGAAGATGTAAATCAACTTCTCTTTGTGTCTTTCGTACATAACACATTTTACAGGTAAAATTACAGATCGGCGACAATTCAAAAGTCCCACTGATTGGAATTTTCATGCCTGCAGCTTTTGAATATATCATATCTGTAACAGAGAATCTATTCTTCGAAAGCACCTCTCAAATCCCCCTCCCTTAACTTTTCCTGTAAAAAATTAACTGCACATTCATCTGGCGTGCAGATAAATTCATAAGCAGGGACTTCTGTGGCAAGCTGCTGTGCAATATCACAGACTGTACGCACATAATGACTGTCCCAATGATTAATCGTCAAGCTTTTCCGATACCTGAAGGACCGGAAAATGCAATGCCTCCATAGGGAGTCTGCATGAAAGATGCATGCAGCATGATTCTATTCTCCTGCATCAGAAGTGTCTCCCAGGCTATATGTCCGAAAGCTGCCTGTACACTTTCAAATTGATTACGTCCAATTGAAATGTACTCAATCCGGATATATCTGTTATTCCAGTCATAATAACCAACAGCATATGTATCCTTCTCACCGCTATATTTCCGGAATAAACGGTAAAATGAACCATCCGGGGCTAAACATACTGACGTTGACCTCTCCCGAAACACTTCCTTTCCGGCCGGAACATTAAGACTGGTCACTTCCCTGAACTCTGCCAGATATCTATGATCTGAATCCTTCTGGTCCATTTCTTTAAATTTAGAAAAAGATTCTGACATTTCGTGCCATCATCTTCAAAAACAGCTTTATATTGAACATTAATACATCTGCCGTCTGAAGCAATGCTTGTATTATTTATATCAAAGGCCCATACCTTGTCACCGTCCGGTATATCCAATACCTCAAATCTCAATTCTGTTCCATCTTCCATTGTCAGTGTGATGTCTGCTGATTTCAAATACTGACCGGACTGATTCAATAATTCAATAGAAGCTATATCGATACCTTCTTTAAAATCGCAATCGGGATTCGGCACGCTTGACTGAAACAATGTTGTAATCTGCAGTTTTCCATCTTCCAAATCATATGGAAAACCTATCTGTTGGCTTATATCTCCGTTTCCGGTATTTTCTGCATTCCCGGTGCTTACATCTTCAGAGCCGGTATTGTCTTCTGAATCCTTGTCTGCTGTTTTTTCATCTACATTACTGCCATCACTTGTCTGAAAGCCTCCTGCGTTTCCATTCTGTTGTTCCGAAACGGAGGATTTCCGAAAAAACAGAACAATTCCTGAAACAATAAGTACTGTTATAGTGATTATAATCAACAAAAAGTACTTTTTCTTTATGACTTTCTTTATCTTATCCACGAAAATTCTTCTTTCTACTTCTATTTCTGTTGCTTTATTACTTCTTTATTCGAGTATGCCTATCTGATACATCTTTTCTATAAATTCTGTCACATCTTTCTGCGCAGTCTGCCTATCCACATCGTACTCTTCCAGAAGCGATTCTGTCAGACTCTCGATTGTTTGTTCCGTCTGAAGTTTTTTCCATAATAATACACCGCTCTCCGTCATCACAATCATTCCGTGTATCCGTAAAGCAGCCTGTCCCAACGGAATCAGAAAATTCTCCCCGGCAACTTCTCTTAAAATGAAATCTTGATTTACTTTCATTTTTTACTCTCCTGCTTATTTTCTTCTATATAATTTCGTTATAGATTAATATAGTACCTATATAATAATAATAAATAAACTTTCCCATTGCGTTTTAGTATATCAAATCATTTATTATTATTCAATAACAAATACAGAAAACCCAAAGATATTGCCTTTCAGTACACAAAATATAACCCTCACCGCTTTCAAAATATGTATATGCATATCCTTCCTACGGCGAGGGTTTAGTTTTAAATCATGTGATTAACCTCCAATATTGCAGCATAAACCACTTTTCTATCTGATTATTATCTGCTTCTATTCTGTTTTGTTATATTTGCGGTCAAATCTCATAATGATTGCAGCACATTCCGCCCGGCTGGCATTGCCCTGCGGGTCTAATCTTGTGCCATTGTCTTTTCCTGAAATAATACCTGTTCCGACTGCCCACTGCATTGCTTTTTTCGCAAATGCACTTACCTGTTCTCCATCTTCAAATGTGCTCATATCTGCCGTTGCACTTACATCGTACTCCTTATACTCTGCATAGCGGTACATCATGACTGCCATCTGCTCACGAGTGATCGGATCGTTTGTTCCGAACAGTTTTGTATCGGTATACCCGAAAACTATACCACTTGCATTAGCCCAACGGACAGATCCCGTGTACCATGCATTGTTTTCCACATCCATGAACTCAAGCGCTTGTTTCACAAGCGGCTCTCCTTCGATACGGTGGAGGATCACGGCAAACTGTGCCCTTACAATGGAATTTCCCGCCCCGAAGGTATCATCTGTCAAACCGGTCATCAGGCTTCTGTCATAAACATATGATACGCAATCATAATACCATTCACTATTCAAAACATCAATAAACGGTAATATTACATCAGAAGAATCATCCGGTTCTTTCGTATTTTCATACTCATCTGTGTCATTCTCTTTTTCGTCATTGTCATCGGTGACTCCGGTTCCTTCTTCATTTCCGCTGCTATCTCCCGGCTCAAGGATTTCTTCTTCATTCCCGTCATTGTCACCAACATCACTCATAAACCCTATGCTCACAAGAGCTATCTTCAGATCTTGTTCTGTCATTGCAGTCAGTGGTGTCGTAGTTGAATCAACTGCATTATCAAACCACTTTAATCCGGTAATAACCAAAATACCGCTGTTACCACTGTTCTTGACTGTAAATATTTTTTCTGTTTCTGTTACATTTAATTTATAGAACATATCTGTCGAAGAAGATAATGTCTTTTCATTTCCATTTACAGTATAGGTTACACCACCATTCAGTGCTTTCATACCAAGCTGGGCACCTGTTATACTATCTTTGAGTGAAAATGCTAGAGCCTGACCCGGATAGAGATAAAATTCATTTTTAGGACCATTATCCAGAATATCTTTTATATCTTCTTCTGTAATAGCGGAAGAATCATTTTCTTCTTTAACAGAATCAATAATCACCGCTCCGGCTGCCATTTCACTTCCGGCATTTCCATAAATCTGCTCATAGATGCCCTTTCCAATCTCTGAAGCATATTGACTTTCCTGTATATAATTGCTGACATTTACCGCTGAAAGAATCAGATCACGCATTTCGATAAATCTCGGAGTACTTTCTTCATCCAGGCTATAAATCTTTTTATGCAGATTCGTAGTGTTCTCTTCATCAGCATTTTTCGCAGTTCCATATACACGGAATCCGTCAAGTCGGACTGCTTTTGCTTCATTGTCTTTTTTAAGCGTAGTAATTTTTACAGTATAATCGCCATGCTCAAGCCCTTCTTTTAGACTGAAAATCGGAACATTATATTCTTCCGTCACATCTGTAAGTCCGTCTTTATCATACTCTCCCGGTATTAATGCAGTATTTACAACAGCACCCTTTTTCAGATTACCTTCAGCATCCCTGATCTGAATCATAACATAACCTGTATCAGCATTACAATTTGCATATACCTCTACACCGGTTCCGGTGAACTCGAACTCTGCCGTGGCGCCTGCTTTATAAGTTTGAGTTTCTTCATCATAATTGACGATCTGAGTACCATTGCTTGCTGCAGATTGATCCTTATATGCATCATCATAACCATAATAAGCGCCGCTTCCTGTATCAAGGTTTACATATGATGTTGTCTGAGAACCAGCTGTCCCTGTACCTTCACTGACAAAATACTCATTTACATGTGCAAAACTTTCTTCATAAAAGACAGTCGTAGCCGGATAGACCTTAAATGTGTGTGCCGCATTCTTCTCATCTACAAGCGTCACTTCATCCACACCTTTTAAGACTTTATTTGGTATATAAGTTACTACATTATCTGTTACAGTAACAGTACCATATATAGTCTGAAGGGCATTATCTTCTGATACATTCGCTAATGCACATCCTTCCTGCGACAGTTGATCATCTTGACTATAGTCAAGTACAACAGGCAAACCAAAGTCAACAATAATATTCTGCGGATTAAACGGAGTTACACTGATCCTTGCTTCGCTGGATGCAGAGCTTTTGTATGCTCCTGTACTATATCCTGATTTATATGTATAGTCCAATGAAACATGATTAATCAGTTCTTTGTTCAGATCTTCTGTAGCAATTTCGTATGTCACATAATAAGTATATGTAGCATCATTCATTCCTGTAACTATAGTATTATCGTTTTCATCCAGGATGTATCCGGACTCAATCGCTTCTGTGATATCAAGTATAAAATCTGCATTTCCGTCATCGTTTTTTACAGCAGACTGAGCCCCGCTATAATACTCCGCACTATTTTGTGCCGTATCATCCATTTTATCTGACAGAGTTACTCCTGTATACGTTATTCCATCTTCTGCGGCATACGTCTGTACTTCAATCTTAAAGAAAATAACATCGCCTGTAGAAGCTGTCATCCCTTCAGTATAAGACCGGTAATCAGCCTGTAAACCTGAAGCCGGAAGAATGCCCTCCACAGTTTTATTAACTGTCGGCAGCTTTTCTGAACGGAAGGTCAAATCAGAACCTATACCACCATTATTTCCAGTCGGCCGCGAAAATCCCATACCGCCGTCACAGTTGTAAGGATCAGCTACCGCCGCTTCAACCATTGCTGCTATCAGAGCATCCCCATCTGCACCATCATTACTGAGATATGTTCTTTGATTTGATCCCGCAGCCCTGTCCATATTATAAAAATACACTTTATTTCCATTTGTATCTGTTGTATCGTCATTAACGACTGCATTACCCGTATCATCCTTCAACGGCATATATTGGCTGTTTGAATTCGTGGAAGACATTCTCGTCAGTGCATATCCACCATCAGGTGAACCAAAAAAGTCTATATAGGCATATTGATTTAATGGTGTACGCACATAAATAACATCGCCTTCAAATATTTCCGGCATTGTCGTGCTCGCATTAATGCTTACATAAACCCGTGTATCTTTTATTTCCGAAATATACAGGGAAACCAGACGGCCGGAATTACTTCCTGTTCCCTCCATAACAACGACCTGAATTTCATGAATAGCAACTACTTTTCCTGTATTATCCCTTACAGTGGCCGTCACTGTAGTTTCCGCTCCAAAACCATTGTCAGCAGGAGGCAATGCGCTGATACCTGTAACAGTACCATTCATATCTACGGCTGCAATACTTGTATCGGCAGAAACCCATTCTACAGAACCGCCGGCTTCGACAATAGCAGCAGATTCAGCTCCAAGATTCAAATCATAACTGACTCCGACTGAAGTAACCACTCGACGGACAGTTTTATCTGTTCCTGCTTCTGCAAAATTATTGTTGTTTACATATGCTGTCTGCGTTCCACCGATGATTCCGTCCGGTTTCAGGTCTTCACTGGTCTCTCCACGTACAGTAATATTATAAATCAGATTGCCCGACCTCAATGTCGTACTTTCATTACTTGCCTGAACTCCTTTCAGAGTAATTGTGTAACCATCATTTTTATATTCATAAAAATGCCAGGTTGACCCGTTATCCAGACTGCCGTACGCAGAAGCTGTTGTATGCGCACCTGCATAATCATTCAAATATTGACCACTGTTTCCAAGCGCATAACCGCCATTGTATGACTGAACATCAACTGAAGTCATTGTATCTGAAGGCACGACATTTGCACCACCGACAATGCTTATGTAATTATTATTGTTTTTAAACTGATATCTGCTGTCAAGTTTAGTAACTTCCCAGAGATATTCATCTAAATTACCTTTAATCACACCGCCTGTATTCGTTACACCGATCATTGCAAGACCCGTGCCATGTTGTGTGTCTGCAGCAGAAGTAACTATATGATTACCTTCCCTTGCCACAATCAGATATGACTTCCCTGCCTCCGGCAGACCCGATGCTTCTTCATAACGCTCGTTGTTACCTACAATACTCTCTACTGAAACAATATTTGCATCAGGCGTAATACGTAAAGTATTCTCAGGAATATAAAAATTATGACAGCGTCCTTCTATCAACTCCACATCAATATATACAAGTCCGGTTACATCTATCATATATTCTGTATTTCCTACGGCTGCTTTTGTCTCACCGTCTGAAATACCTGTGATTGTAATCTTTGATCCGGTAACAGTTCCGTCCACTTTTGCCACGTGAGAATATTTGCTTGTAGTGTCAGTGGAAGGATGAAGCACGTAATAACTTCCGTTATACTGAGCCACGATCAGATATTGACCTTCATTTTTAATGTCATTTACTGAAGTAACCTGTTTATATCCCGGAATCTCTGTACTTCCGATTCCTGTTTCATCCAGTGTATAAATCAGGAAAGAACATGCTTCTTCAAAGCCTGATGTGGCACCAACTCTGTTAAAATAATTGTTTCCGTTCCTGTAAAAATGCAGAAATCTTCCATTTCCATACAAGTAGAAACTGTCTGCCGCATTTCCCGTTGATAAAGTTATAATTTTGCTGCTCGTCGCAAAAGGATATCCTGCATAATCATTTCCCATTGGATCCAGATATACCGTAGTCCCGTCTGATGTGGATGACGATACAATATATCCATTACCAGACGCGGTAAATGTGTAAAGGCAGTCCGCAAGATTGATGGGTGTTCCGGTATAATTTGCATCTGTTCCAAGTCTTCCGGCAGCAACTTGAATCGGTGTTACATCTACCGTTGCAATTGTTTCATCCACTCCGGTGTCATCAGTCGAATAATCACCCGATACATCAATATAAGTTATGCTGTCTTCTTCATATAGAGACACATTCTCAACATCGCCATGTACAATAATAGTATACTTTGTCTGGCCTATGACAACAGATGTGTTTCCAAGTTTATTTCCCGTAATAATCACTGTGGAAATATCTTCGGAGTCATACTCATAAAGTGTCCAGTCAGAACTGGTAGACCAGCCCGCCGCTGTTGTTCCTTTACCGCCGAAATCATTCAGGCCTCTGGTACCGTCGGAATTTTGTATCAAAAATGTGCCGCTGTCCCCATTAGGCGAAATACGCAAAAATGCCGGATCTGTTTCGAGCGTAACTGCCGAATTACCACTGGTTGCTGATGCAATGGTTATATATTCATTATT
Organism: Lachnospiraceae bacterium; assembly: GCA_004556565.1. Taxonomy (GTDB): domain Bacteria; phylum Bacillota; class Clostridia; order Lachnospirales; family Lachnospiraceae; genus Schaedlerella. The sequence continues at coordinate 32,523 of SFGN01000018.1, forward strand.
AGTTGCCTGAATAGTGTAACCATCCGTTGTCTCTTGTATTGTAAAAAGATAATTTTCCAGATTATCCCCTGTTATCTGTGTTCCGGAAACCGTTCCGGCAACCATGCTTAAGCTGTCTATATTCCAGTCGTTAGAATTTGTTTCTGTCTGGGTTACTATTTTTCCATTACGCGTAATCAAATACTGCTTTCCCGGTGTGATTGACGTCACCTTGTTATATCCGGCAGATGTGGTCACGACATCACTTATTGAAGCAATGTCCGTATTAAACTCTGCCCTGTCTATATTGTCAGAAGCACTTTCCAACTGAACTTTATAAGTCTCACCTATCTGCAGTTCAATATCTATTTCTTGATATTGAGTAACTTTTATATTATAAGTAATTCCATCAACAACAACAGAAGTTGTCCCTATACCATTTCCGTGAATTGTTACCGTATAATCCGTACCTTCAGTTTCAACTCCACTCACTTCCGCGATCCCTATATCCAGATTCGTCGTGTCAATCACTGCATCAACAGTTTCAACATTGATGACGTAGTCCTGACCCAGGCAAAGATTCACGGTACGTTCATTACCGATGACAGCATCCGGGAACATATTTTCCATATTGTATTTATTGAAATATATGTAAGCCCCACCGCTTTCGTAAAGCAGAGCAATGTTTCCATCTTCCATCTCAGACATACTTGAATACGCATAAGAACCGTCTGTAACCTGATAACTATATTTCCAGTCGAGTGTTCCGTCAGAATTTATCAATGCAACGAATAATGTTCCTGTTGAACGAGAGCTTGTACTTGCCGGAGCAGAAAGAATAATAGCATCTTTGCCGTCGATCTTCTGAGAATATTTGATTGCTGACAATTGACATCCGGTATTGTAACTGATACCCATACTTTTCTGTTCGGACCAGTTTGTACCGTTATCTTCAGATACGTAATATCCCCCATGGCGCGTAAACATATAAATCCTGCCGCCAACCTCTGCCATGGTTGCTTCCGAACTATTAGCACTCATATTTGCGCTTCTTGTCCAGGTAACACCATTATCATCTGAATAAATCACGCTCGTATATTCATCGGGATACTTATAGCATGCGAATATAATACGCCCTGTTGATGTGACCAGAGCACTTCCCGGACCTACACCGTAGAACATTTCGCCGTCATTTTTTACATTAAGCAGTGTCGGTGCACCCCATGTTACTCCACCGTCTGTAGATTTTGTCAGATAAAGGTATGTTGTCGGATATGCCTGATAAGCACCATCTGCATAAAACAGATTACTTATTTTAGTGTCATTCTGATACAGATTAAACCATCTGTCAACTTTATATCCGTCAACAGCCGTGTTGGTACTGTCATAAATCAAAGCGTAACCGTTATCACCATAATCCCCGACATAATAGGAGTAATTAGAATATGTAGAAGAATCTGTGCTGCTTTCCCTCACGATCAGTTTCCCCTGATTGTTGAATCCCAGTCCTGTTAAAGGTAGCTTTGGTGCGGTGTTGATAGCATATCCAGCCACAAATAAATCTACTAACATATATATCGTATTACTTCCGTCCGTCGCCATGGAAGGATCGATAAATGTTGCACAGTTTGTATTAAACTGCATATCGTTATCCCCCAGATAATTTGCGAAGCTATAACTCCAGGCATTACCTCCGTCTGTTGAGCGCGACACGATCGTATCAATACCACCTGCATCTCCGGAGCCACTCCACCGTGCATCTGCCGAAGCCACCAGTGTACCGTCATTCAGTGTAACCAGAGCCGGAATACGAAAATATGTACTTCCGCCGGTATTGCTCGAAAACGGCTGATTCTGTGTTGTGCCCCCACCCGGATTATCAGTTTCGGCAAGAACTTTCAATGATGTACTGAACACCATACAGAACACAAGCAAAAGTGACAAGATTCTTTTTATTTTTTTCATGTTTCCTACCTCCTCAATATTATATTTCGAACACATAACTAAACTTAATCTTTTTCACACATAACTAATAATTACAACAAATAAATATATTCATTCAACACATAACAGTTTTTAATATATGTCTAATATTTCAGAACTCTTTTTTGTCTGCAAGTTCTTTCTCTGCAATTTCCCTGGTTTCCTGAATCCATCTGCACAGATAAAGAGGGACTCTTTCTATACTTCCGGTTTCGGCAATCGCCATTGCAGCACATGCATGGCACAGTCCCTGATTTGCACAACGGCTGCATATGCCGGACAATACAAGTCCTTCGCATTCTTCCGTCAGTAACTTCCATGCATCCTCAAATCCATATCGATGCACATCGACACATGGAGATGACATAAAGCCGCAAGGAGTCAGCCATCCATCCCATGTTATCCAAAACGATGCTTTTCCGGCCCTGCATCTCAACCGTCCGTCTGCCGGATCAATATAATTTCTTTCCATCCCCGGAGGAAACACCGAACCATTTACAATCTTATTCAGGTAGTGCTGATATTTTTCTTCGCCATACTGCAGACGATATCTTTTTAAATCATAATATGCTCCGTCATGCGGAGTAAAACGTTCATTTTCCCCAATGCAGGAATTATCACGCCTGACCGGTGGAAACATATATGTTGCGACATCTAAAATCAGATTTTTTTCTTCTGCATATCGAACAATCCTTTCCAGGTCTCCGGCATTCGCAGGTGAAAGAGAACAGTTCAATTTCACCGGAATTCCTGCTTTGATCAGTCCTGTAACTGCATGATCCACTTTTGAAAATGCACCCTTTGTTCCACATAACTTCTCATACGTCGCATCATGTGCTCCGTAGATAGTAATATTAATCCTTGTCGGCGGCCTTTGTTTCAATTTATCGATTGCTCTATTATCAATCAAAGTTCCATTACTGTTAATGGAAATAAGAAACCCCATTTCTGTCAGCTTTTCATACAACTGCCAGAAATCAGGCCAAAGAAACGGTTCACCTCCTGTCAGTAACAGATACAGCATTCCCTGTTCACGAAGCTGCTCTGCAAGTGCGATCCACTCTTTCAGTTTCATAATTGCCCGCGGTGAATTCCGCACTTCTTCTATTGTTTTTTTGATATAACACATTTTGCAGGACATATTGCATACCGGAGAAAGCTCAAAAGTTCCGCTTAACGGCAGCTTCCTCGCACACGCTTTTGAAAACATATAACTGGTCATTTTCCCTTCCTGCATCATATTTTCAAAGTCCATTCCCGCCCTCCCTTCATCAGTTCATTCTGCAAAATTTTTACTGCTCTGATATCAGGTGTGCAGCTTAATTCAAAAACTTCAATTTCAGATGTTAACTGAATTGCAAGATCACATGCTTTATTCATATCGCCGGAATCCCATGTGCTTATGGTCAGTCCTGCAAACACTGCTTTAAATGCTTCTGACTGATTCAGACGGCGAAGCCGGCATGTATCAGACTTTTTAAGCATAACAATGACACGGACAGGACAACTGTCGTTGACACATATTCTGGAAGAACCCGCATACGGAGAACCATAAGCACTCCAAATTCCTTTACTTTTACGCAGGATCGGGCGATCCCCGTTTAATAGTTCTGCCCCGATATGCCGACACCATAATTCTGCCTGCGTTGACTTCCCGATTCCGGAAGGTCCGGAGAACAAAATCGCACCATACAATGTTCGGATTAAAGCAGCGTGAAGAATCAGACACCCCGCATTTAGTAATATAGACTCCCATCCCATATGGGCAAAATAACCTTCACTGACCCTGAAGAACTTTTCATATCCTTTCAGATAACTGATTTTAATCTGTTGTTGTTCTTTATCAAAACAACTCACTGCATAAGGATTGTCTTCTCTCTTTTCCTCATTATAAATTCGTATATACTTCCCGTCAGAAGTCTTCAGCACCTTCAGATATCTTTCTTCATATACCACAGGGCTTCTCTGATACGACAGTTCCTCCACCGTAAATAACTGTACATCATATGTACAATCGCCCTTATCGTCCTGAAACGTTATAAAATCTTTTGTCGTCCTGAATTTTTCTGAAACTTCAAGCCGGATATTTACATTGGCGAGACAATATACAACCTTATTCTTTTGTTCCATCAGGAGTTTGCCGTCAGCGTAACACCGCTGGTTTCATCATTGCCTGTCCAGTTGCAATATATTTCATCAATATCACAGTTATCATTACTTCCCTGCCAGGCAACTATCGTATCAGATTCATCCGTTATTCCGGATCCACTGGCAATACAACTATTCGGATCCGTCTGATTCATAACCCATTCGCATTTTGCAATATGCCGGGACAATTCAAAGTTTTCAAAGAATAATTCCGGTTTTACATAAGCTCTCACATTCATTTCCATTTTCTCCTCTCTACTCTGCTTGATAATACCCCAACTTGTCAGCAACTAAATCATCTTTAATTAATATGCGACATCCATCAGTTATCTCCTTCAATACGGACAACCGCAGCTTTCCCCAGATAGCATTCCTCCGCCTGGAAAGTAATACTTTCTCCTGATTCGATGTTTTCCGCTGTATGCTGATATGTCTTTCCTCCAAAATACTCTCCGTCAAAAAGAGTATGGTAACAGACAATCAGTTTTGTCAGCTTTTCGCCCGTGATATTTGTTAAAGTAACCTCAGTTTCATCTACAGACACTGAAACAGCATCCTCCATCATTGATATATCTTTCGTAAACTCTGCCTTACATTCGATAGATTTGCATCCGGTTATCATATTATAACTGGAATTGTCGACCGAAAATGCCAGCATGTCTGCCCCTGACGGCACATCAAATGCTTTAAAAACATATTCAGTCCCATCCAGCAGTATAACTGTAAACTCTGCAAATTCCATATACTCTTCCGAACAGTTCGTAAATGAAATACATGCTATATCCTCACCCTCTTCATCGTTACAGTCCGGATTAAACAGTGTATATGGAAATAAAGAATTAACTTCTATTTTTCTTTCAATTAAATAATAAGGAAATTCAATTTTCTGCTCTTCTGCGGAACTTTCTTCAACATTTTCTTGTTTTTCTGTATTATTTTTCCCGTATCCGGAGAAGAGCCAGATGCCTGCCGCCGACACCACCAGTATCGCGGCTATAAGTATAACTATAATTAACAGACTTATTCTCTTACCATTTTTTTCCAATATCTGTTCCTCCATGTATTGCAGGCAAATCTGCCCACTATTAAACACAACAAAAAATAGCTATATCTTTCCTGTCCGTTTTAAGTCAAAAAAGATACAGTCACAACGGTTGCACAGTGTAATGCTCTGGATTGACAAAAAGTTCAGCCACAACGGCTTGCTCTATATCAATGTACTCCGTCATCCCCATCATTGTCAACTTCTTCTTCACAATTTTATATATACATAGTTATTTTACACCACGCTAACAAACCATTCAAGATATTTTCAATTAATCACAAGTCATAGTAGGAATTCCACTTCTTCTCTTTTAACAATAAGTCACTCAAAAAAGGTACACCGGACCTTTTTTCATATGCTTAGCAATAAAAATAAGTGTGTAAATAAGAAAAACCTTCCAAATTTACACACTTATTTTTCATATATTCTAAATCAAATGCTGATTCTGAAATTCAGATTCTGTGGCATTCTCACTGACCAATTCCGCCCCGGATCATGACATTAGTTATTGATCAGCTTATCCTCGTCGCTCCAGCTGTACAGCTTTCTTATCTCTTCGCCGATTTTTTCTGACGGATGCTCGGAAGCAAGCTTTCTCATTGCTTTGAAATGAGCCTGTCCGCCTGCACCAGACATATCGAGCAGGAAATCTTTTGCGAAAGAACCATCCTGAATGTCTGCGAGAATCTTCTTCATAGTCTTCTTCGTCTCTTCTGTGATGATCTTCGGACCTGTAATGTAATCGCCGTACTCTGCTGTGTTGGAGATAGAATATCTCATTCCCGCAAAACCCGACTGATAAATCAAATCTACAATAAGCTTCATTTCATGAATACACTCAAAGTAAGCATTTCTCGGGTCATATCCTGCTTCTACCAGAGTCTCAAAACCTGCCTGCATCAGGGCACATACACCGCCGCAAAGAACTGCCTGCTCTCCGAACAGGTCTGTCTCTGTCTCTGTACGGAAGGTCGTCTCAAGCACGCCTGCTCTTGCTCCGCCGATTCCCAGTGCATAAGCAAGTGCTTTGTCAAGCGCTTTTCCCGTAGCATCCTGTTCCACAGCTACCAGACATGGAACACCTTTGCCTGCCTGATATTCGCTTCTTACAGTATGTCCCGGTCCTTTCGGAGCGATCATTGTAACATCCACATATTTCGGCGGCACAATCTGTCCGAAATGAATATTAAAGCCATGTGCAAACATCAGCATGTTTCCTTCTTCCAGGTTCGGCTCGATATCTTTCTTGTACAGAGCTGCCTGTTTCTCATCGTTGATAAGAATCATAATGATGTCAGCCTTTTTAGCTGCTTCTGCCGCTGTAAACACTTCAAATCCCTGTGCTTCTGCTTTTGCCCAGGATTTACTTCCTTCATAAAGACCGATGATTACGTTGCATCCTGATTCTTTCAGGTTCAGGGCATGTGCGTGTCCCTGGCTGCCGTAACCGATAATTGCGATTGTCTGTCCCTCCAGCATGGAAAGGTTACAATCTTCCTGATAATAAATTTTTGCTGCCATTTTGACATTCCTCCTGATTTTGGCGCCGGATAACCAGCCGGCAAATTCTTTTTTTCTATAGTTAAAGGGAGACGTTAATAATTCCCTTTAGCTGACATATGTATGTTCTTTTACAGATAAGTTACGTTTTTGCTGCCTCTTTCCAGAGCCGTGATGCCGGTTCTTGCAAGTTCCAGGATCTCATATCCGTCCAGAAGCTTAAGGAATGCGTCCAGCTTGGACTGATTACCCGTCAGCTCTACCATAAGAGATTCTTTTTCTACATCAACGATCTTTGCACGGAAAATATCGGCAACTGAAATCACTTCTGATCTCGTTCTGGCATCTGCCCTAACTTTTACCATGATAAGTTCACGGTAAACAGAGTCTTCATCTTTCAAAAGCTTGATTTCCCTGACATCTACCAGTTTACGAACCTGTTTCTCAATCTGGGATAAAATCAATTCATCTCCTGATGATACGATCGTGATTCTGGTAAACCTCGGGTCTGCCGTCATACCTGCCGTAATACTGTCTATACTGTAGCCCCGACGGCTGAACAGCATCGCAATCCGACTTAATACTCCCGGATTATTATCTACCAATAATGAATAAACCTGTCTTCTCATACCTGCTCCTATTATATATGCTATTATCTGTATCTCTGTATTCTTAGTCAAATATCTTAAATATAATCCGGCATTCTGCTGATCTCAATGAAAAGCTTCATCAACAAAAACAGAGTGCGTTCTGTTTTTCAATAATAACAAGTTTCCCCTAACTTGTCAACACTCAAATATGAATATTTTGAATCTTTTATACGAAACATGACGTTCACCACACCGGCCTGAGCTTTCTGTGATGAACGCCATGTATTTTAATATGTAACAGAAACGGAATTCGCATATTCGGTTGTCGCATTGAATTCTGCTCCTGTATGCAAAATATCCCCGCGATCAGCTTCTGTATCCGTCCGGATTGTTGGACTGCCATCTCCAGGAGTCTTCACACATCTCATCGATGCCACGCTCTGCAACCCAGCCAAGTTCTTCCTTAGCTTTTGTCGCATCACAATAGCATGTTGCAATATCGCCGGGTCTGCGGTCTTTGATTTCATAAGGAATCTCTTTTCCGCATGCTTTGCTGTAAGCCTTAACTACGTCAAGAACGCTGTATCCTGTACCTGTTCCAAGGTTATAAATATTAACACCTTTTGCAACTTTCATTCTTTCGATCGCTTTTACATGACCGATTGCCAGGTCAACAACATGGATATAATCTCTTACGCCTGTACCGTCATGGGTATCATAGTCATCTCCGAATACACCAAGGCATTTTAATTTGCCGACTGCAACCTGTGCGATATAAGGAACCAGATTGTTCGGGATTCCCTTCGGGTCTTCGCCGATCTTTCCTGACTTGTGTGCTCCGATCGGGTTGAAGTAACGAAGCAGCATGATGTTCCATTCCGGATCTCCTACATAAAGATCTGTCAGGATCTGCTCCAGCATGCCTTTTGTCTGTCCGTAAGGATTTGTAATCTGTCCCTTCGGGCATTTTTCTGTAATCGGAATTTCTGCCGGATCACCGTATACGGTCGCGGAAGAACTAAAAATCATGTTCTTGCATCCGTGTTTTCTCATAACATCCGCAAGAATCAATGTTCCTGTGATATTGTTATGGTAGTATTCCCACGGTTTTGCCACAGATTCGCCGACTGCCTTCAGCCCTGCAAAGTTGATGACTGCTTCAATATCTTCTTTCTCAAAAATCTCATTCAGAGCTTCTCTGTCAAGAATGTCTGCTTTATAAAACTTTAATGTCTTTCCGGTAATCTCCTGTACTCTTTCCAGCGCCACTTCACTGGAATTGTAAAGATTGTCTACAACAACTACTTCATAATCTCTGTCAAGAAGTTCCACACATGTATGACTTCCGATATATCCTGCTCCGCCTGCTACTAAAATTGCCATAATTTTTCTTCCTTTCTACAGTTCTTACTGTCTTTCATTCTGTCACCGGGGACATATGCATATGTACGGTTCGCTGCCCCTTCCGACTTGTTTTATTTCCAAAGGTGCTGAGGGTATACGCCTGCATCCTTCAGGGCCTGAAGTGCATCAACAACTGCCTGTTTGTCTTCTTTATATGTAATTCCATACCAGCGGTCTGCTGATTTAAGGACCTTAACTGTTGCCTTATTTTCTGCGATAAGCTCTCCGACTACGGACGGAAGGAAGAATTCGCACTTCAGCGGGTTCTCTTTCAAACCTTTCTCGAGAAATGCCGGGAATCTTGCTCCCAGTTCCTTCAGCATACTTGCGGAAAATCCGAACATATTCATGGAAGCGATGCTGTCCGGTGAAATCGGTTCATAAGTCTCGCCGCCATCCTCGGAAAATGCAGCCCCGTCTTCTGTCTTGATAATATGCGTGCGCTCTGTAATGCCTGTCAGATACTGATTTTCGTCTGTCACACAGATACCTCTGGATACATATCCGTTATCTGTCAGAGTATTAGACAGGATATAACCTACCATTGCATAACGGTAGAGTTCATCATCTTCGTTATTTGCCAGGTAGTTGTAGATTTCTCTAAATGCATCTACTCCATAATAATCATCAGCATTGACTACTGCAAACGGTCCGTCCACGATACCTGCACAGCTTAAAATAGCATGACCTGTACCAAATGGTTTTACACGTCCTTCCGGTACGGAAAATCCTTCCGGCAGCTTGTCCAGTTCCTGATATGCATATTCAACATCAATATATTGACTGACACGTTTTCCTACTACTTCTTTAAATTCTTCTTCAATTTCTTTCTTGATAATAAATACTACTTTCTCAAACCCTGCTCTTTTTGCATCATAAATGGAAAAGTCCATAATAATGTGCCCATCGGCATCTACCGGATCAATCTGTTTAAGTCCACCATAACGACTTCCCATTCCCGCGGCCATAATGACCAGTACTGGTTTTTTCATTGTTTCATCCTCCTTTTTTCCCTTGGAAGCACATTTGCCCCACTCTTAATTTCTATTATACTTCTATCTTTGCCTACGGTCAATGAATGAAAATCAGTTTGTGAATTTTTTTTACGGAAGCCATTACAGTTCACACTGTCAGAGCAGTCCTATCTTCTCCGCCAGTTCATTCAGATATACCCACCGCTCCGTTTTTTCTTCAAGCCGGACCTGTGCCTGTTCTTTTTCTTCCATCAGCTCCGACAGCTTTTTTGCATTTGTAGCATTTGCTGCTATTTCCTTGTCCAAACGGTCAATATTCTGTTCCAACACAGCAATCTCGTCATCAATTGACTCAAATTCTTTTTGCTCTTTATATGTGAATTTCAATTTTACCGGACGGTTCTGCTTTCGGTCATTACTGTACGCTTTTTTCTTGCTTTGCCCCGTTCTCCCCATGCCTGAACCGGACGTTTTCTCTGATTCCAGATATGTCTTATCTTCACGGAAACGTTTCTTTGCTTCCAGATAGTCCGTATAGCCGCCTTCATACTGGACAATTATCCCGTTTTCTTCAAAAGCAAAAATCCGGTCCACTACATTATCGAGGAAATACCGGTCATGGGAAACGGTAATCACAATACCGGAAAATGAATTAAGATAGTCTTCCAGAATCGTAAGTGTCGGGATATCCAGATTATTGCCCGGCTCGTCAAACAAAAGTACATTCGCCCCCTGTGCCAGGACATTCAACAGATACAGGCGGCGTTTTTCCCCGCCGGAAAGCTTTCCTATCGGAGAATACTGCATATTCCCGTCAAACAGAAATCTCTCAAGAAGCTGTGACGCTGTGATCCTGCCGTCTTTTGTCGGCACATACTCCGCGATATCTCTTATATAATCAATCACTCGCTGATTCGGGTTCATCTCTTTTTCTTCCTGGGCAAAATAGCCGATTTTGATGGTGTCTCCAATCTCCACGTACCCCTCATCCGGCTGAACCACACCTGCGATTATTTTCATCAATGTTGATTTTCCGCAGCCGTTTGGTCCGATAATGCCAAGCCTCTGGTTTCTCAGGACTATATAGTCGAAATCATTAATAATTTCCCTTTCACCGTATGATTTGCTGACATGATGAAGCTCAATAGTCTTTTTCCCCATACGGGTCTCCACAGAACTGATTTCCACATTTTGATCTGTCAAAGGCGCAGTACCGTTTTTCAGTGTCTCCAGCCGCTCAAGCCTTGCTTTTTGCTTCGTTGTTCTTGCACGGCAGCCTCTTTTCGCCCACTCAAGTTCCATTCGCAGGACACTCCGGCGCTTCCGTTCCGTGGCCAGCTCCATTTCCTCTCTTTGTGCTTTCAGTTCCAGAAATCCCGAATAGTTTGCCTCATATCCGTAAATCTTCCCGTGACTGATTTCCAGTATTTTGTTCGTCACTTTATCCAGAAAATAGCGGTCATGCGTAACAAGAATCAGCACTCCCCTGAACCGTCCAAGATAATCTTCCAGCCAGGTCACCATTTCTTCGTCCAGATGGTTCGTCGGCTCGTCCATCATCAGCACGTCAAAAGAGGAAAGCAGTGTCTTCACCAGTGCTGCACGTTTCCGCTGTCCGCCGGAAAGAACAGACATTTTCTGAGAATAATCTGTAATGCCCATTTTATTTAACATAGATTTTGCCTCACTCTCAAGGCTCCAGTCCGCCTCCGTCATATCTCCCAGTACATAGGAAAGAATATCGTCATCCTCCTGATGCTCCGGATTCTGCGGCAGATACGCGATTTTCAGGCTGTTCATCATGGTAATCTTCCCTTCGTCCGGCGTCTCCAGACCCGCGATTGTTTTAAGAAGCGTTGACTTCCCTGCGCCGTTCATACCTACGATTCCGATTTTGTCTCCGTCCTGGATACCATAGCATATATCATCAAAAATCACTTTATTCCCAAACGTTTTGGAAATATGCTCTATATTTAAAACATTCATTGCTGACTCCCTTCCATAAAAAACAACGTAATGTCTTATGCTGCAGTGCCGGCAGTCAAAGCGGGGGGTGTTACTGCGGTTTTCTCTTGTCCCCTGATCCCTGTCACTTTACTGCACTGCATTTCATTGTAGCACATTTACCCCTGATTCCAAAGATATTTCTTCTCTGTATTTTCCGCTCATTTCCCGGTTCAATACATTATAGCTTTGGGGGTTCTATCTTTATTTTGACCAGACTTCCTGCTTTTCGGAGCAGATCATCTTTATATGAAAAGTTTTTGTAACGGTGAATCTGAATCTGTGTGACACCTAACTGCCGTGCCACCTGCCCGGAATCCGCGCCGTAAGCAAACATGGCAACACCGCAGGTATTCCGGATGCTTTCAGCACTGTAAGAAGGTATCCCTGCGGCTTTTGTAAATTTCTTCATCATCCGGCAGAGAATAAATACAATGAATCTTCTTTTTTTGATAGATACATTTTCAGAATCTCGTACACATCCTCCGGCACGAAACAGGATTCCTGACGCCCCTCCACTTTCACAAATACTCCATTGTCAAATACTCCAAAATCTTCTGCTTTCAGTCTGATGATTTCCGTAGAAGAAAGCCCCACCCGCAAAAGCAATGACAAAATTGTATATGCCATCAAATCTTCCTGCGCTGCTTCCAGCAGCCTGTCCATATGCTCCGCCGGAATTGAATGTGTATAGGATTCCTGCTTTGCTGCATATTGCAGATAGCATTCATATTCATCCTGAAAAGAATCCGGAATCTGATACGCTTCCCTGTTCAGGCAGATATAATCAGCAAAAGAATGTAATTCCCTCAACTTTTTTGCCATAGTCGCCGGGGCAAGCTTTCTTTCCTTCACTTTTTTCTGCAAATACTCAAAATAAACAGAAACATCCTTTTTATCTATTTCAAGGAAATCTTTTTCACAATAACGCATGATTTCCGATATATCCGCCTGATAAGATGCCGCTGTAGTTTCACTTTTAAAATGTGCGGTAAAATCCGGCCATATTCTGTCTTTCACCAGTGCCGATGCTTCCCGGCAGTCCATACATACCCCTCCCTTGTTTGTCTGTAATTAATCCGCGAAGCGGAAAACATATTATGTTATAAGTATACTTCATACTATAACATTTAAACAGATAAATAACAATATATCATCAAAAAAAGGCACCCGGCATATCCGTACGGACATATCGGGCGCCTGGCAGCTCTTTTTTATTAAGATGCTTTCACTTCATTTGCCGTGTGAACTCCATTCACATAATCCATCGCATTCTGCAGTGTTGTTTCGCTGATGGCCTGCAAAGCTTCTTCGGTAAAGAACCCCTGATGGGAGGTAATGATGACATTCGGGAACGACAAAAGCCGTGCGGTAATGGATGTCTCCATAATCTCATCAGAACGGTCCTCAAATACATTTTTCTTCTCTTCTTCGTAAACATCAAGTCCTACTGCGAGGAACTTTCTGGCACGGATTCCTTCGATCAGATCCTGAGTATTGACAAGCCCGCCTCTTGATGTATTGACAAGGATAACTCCGTCCTTCATCTTCTTGATGGATTCCCTGTTGACCAGATGGTAAGTTTCATCCATCAGAGGGCAGTGCAGGGAAATCAGGTCACTTCTCTCAAACAGTTCATCCAGCGTAACATATTCCACATCCAGATTCGGATTCGGATACTTGTCATATGCGATCACCTTCATGCCGAAACCTTTACAAATTCTTGCCATGGCTGCGCCGATTTTTCCGGTTCCCACGATTCCGGCGGTTTTCTGATAGAAATTAATCCCCTGCATGCCGCCAAGACTGAAATCATTTTCACGTACACGTACATATGCTTTGTGAATCCGGCGGTTCACTGCGAGTGCAAGTGCCATCGCATGCTCTGCCACCGCCTCGGGTGAATATCCGGGTACCCGGAGCACAGTCATCCCGCATTCAGATGCTTTTTTAATATCAACATTGTTAAATCCGGCGCAGCGGAGCAAAATCAGCTTTACGCCGCACTCGTGGAGAACTTCAACCGTCTCTGTACCGACATCGCTGCTTACAAATGCACAGATTGCCTCATACCCTTCGGCCAGACGTGCGGTATTCGGTGACAGCTCTGATTTCAAATACTTAATTTCAATCTCCGGATAATTTTCCCTTGTCCTCTCAAAAGATTCCTTGTCATAACTCTTTGTGTCATAAAACAAAATCTTCATACAATCTGTTCCTCCTTAGCTTTCTTTTAGTAATTCCCCTTATACCTGCAAACTATGTCACATACTTTAAATTTTTATTTTACACTGCTATTATGTAGTATTTCCAGTATTGTCCTTAACTCGCCGATTTCCATTTGTCCGGGAGCGGATGCTTTCCCTACCGTGCCAAATGTAAGCGACGACCCGAACACTTCACCGCATATTCTGCTGACTGTCCCCATTGCGGCCATCGACATTGTAATGACCGGACAATCCGCATACTTGTATACCATTTCTTCTGTTGCTTCAAGAAGTGTCAGGACATCGTGTCTGCTCTGCGGCATCACAGCGATTTTGGGGATATCTGCCCCGAGTTCCTGCATTTTACGTAGCCGTGACACAATCTCATCCTTCTCCGGCGTTTTATGAAAATCGTGGTTGGATACAATGACTTTGACCCCGCATGAATGGGCAGCTTCAATGACTTCTTTTACTGCCTTATCCCCGGTAAACGCCTCCACGTCTACAAGATCGATATAGCCGGACTGTGCGGCGTGCCTGTTCAGGGCAACATAGATATCTGTCGTTATTTCCTTCTCTCCGCCTTCTTTTGCTGTACGGAACGTAAATAACAATGGAATCTCACCGAGAATTCTCCTAAGTTCCTTTGCAGTGTCCGTCACCAGGCTGAATTGAAATACATCTTCATACCAGTCTGCGCGCCATTCAACCACATCTGCCCCTGCTGACCTGATTTCTTTGGCAGAGGAAAGTATATCCGTTCTCGTAATACCTACAATCGGTACACATATTTTCGGCATTCCCGAACCGATTTCCACATTTCTGACTTTTACAGGCTGCATGATTTTTGTCCCTCCTTTCATTTTACCTGATGTTTTTTTCAGTATACACTACCGCTTTGCGTTTTGTAAAGCCTGGCAGATACGTTGTGGAAAGAGAGCTTTTATTTTTGTATGTTATCTGAATACTTTTGTGATTTCTATGTATACTAACTGTGAAAGGATGGTGCATGATATGAATTTAGATAAAATTGTCTGCAATTGTCTTGATGTAACAAATGGTATGATTAAAGACGCTGTTGAGAATGGTGCGAATACATTAGAAGAAGTACAGGAAATCACCGGCGCAGGTACTGTCTGCGGTGCCTGCATTGATGATGTACAACGGCTGATCGATTATTTTGTTGCGGAGCGTGATAAATAATTTTCTGCCTGCCAGGGGATATTTTCTTTTCTGTCCGCACATACTGTTCCTGAGGTGATATTTATGGCATCATATGTATCCCCGGCTATACGGGATAAATTTGAAACGCTGTCCATTGATTTGAAAAATGTGATTCTGGAACGGAATGTACAGATTAATACAATCCATGACCTGATCGCCGTGCTGGAGCAGATTGTTAATGAAGCAGAGGGGTGAGTAACTCCTTTGCTTCTTTTATGCTGAATGACAAGAATTTTTAACGAAGGTGATGAGTGTCATAACCATAGATTCTGTACAGTAACAGGCGAAGCCATCTACTCCAAAGATAAACACGACCATTTTCATGAAGTAAAATTCCATACTGACTTCTCTGACAAGCATTTCCATAAATTCTTTGGAAAAACTTCCGATGCTATCGAAGTTGGCAATGGTAAACATGTACACTTCCTCAAGGACTTTACCGAAGAGGAAGATAATCACAAATATGAATTTCAGGCAGCGACACTCATTGACATCCCTATAGACTTTAAGCATAGATAATCCTAAAGCGAGAATGCACAGGGATTCTTTTTCCATCACTATTGAAAAGATAAAATAGACCCTCAAAAAAGAGGGTCTATTATTGACTAATGTACATTAACTATTAATTGACTATTTATCAACTAAATCTATTCACTATTTCTACTTTTCTCAGGTTCTTACTGACTCTAAAAACCTTGATTTTAAAGCATCTCTTAGAATCTGCCAGCCTGTGCTGCTTCCTCTACGGAAACCTTTGATGATTTAAAAAAATGTACTAATAATTTGTTAGTCATCCGTGCTTTTCTGATTATAACAACAAATTAATATAAAATCAATCTTTAGCAGATATCGCTTTCATGGTATATGCATGCATTACAATCATCGTATTGTCGCTCTCTTCTCTTATAAAAAATTTCTGTTTCTGATTGTGCAGATCTGTATAAATCTTTAAATTATTACTCCCGATACCATTCTTTTCTACTGATAAGAAAAGTCCAGGTGCTGCTATGGATTCAAACATGACGTAATCTGCTGCTTTATATTGCTTCTTGACTATCTTCCATTTCTGATAGTCCCCGCAGTCAAACCCTCGGAAGTCGACATTCGACCCTGCTTCTTTGCCTGCTGCTGTAAGATAATACCCTTTTTCCTTGTCCCTTATCCTGTATATGTCCCCGCTTACATTTTCATATATGAGACGCAAATCAGCACTACCAGTATTTGGTTGGATTGTTGCATTAACCTGCTTTTCATTCGTATTCATAAGCTCAGAAATTCTTTGGATAAAATATGCCTTTGTTGCGTCGACGCCACCGTGTATCTCAATAGAACGATGCGGACAGGATGTTGCATATACTTCCTGATGTAAACGTACAGTTTCGTTGTTTGGTATTATTCCATACTGCGTAAACTTCTGTGCCACCAAATCAAGTGCCTTTTCTTCATTTGCCTTGAACGTTTCCAAATCTCCCATGCTCTGGCATACTTCTACGGAATAAAATTCACTGTTTCCGTATGTATCACCGCAATGCCATGCTTTGTTTATATCGTCCTCTGCATGAACTATTCCATCAGAGCACACATAATCATGTGCAAATCCGTTTTCTGGCCTAATTCCTGGAAGCCAGTTTCTATAATCCTCTGCATTCTTGTTTCCTGCATCGTTATGAATGAATGCCCCAATCGGATTATGACCTCTTTTTCCAGCTACTCCATTAAAAATGCTCATAATCTTCTCCTTTCTCTGAATCATTGTCTGTGATTTTTACTTTATCTTCTACCTGAGATTTAATATTCCTCATTAGTGGTTCTAAAAATCCTGGGGTTTTTACTCCGATATCTTTTATGTTTTCAAGAATAGATATGATTTCGTTGCATGTTAACCAAATAGCCACAACACATGCTATAAGGAATGTTAACGGTATGTCTATTCCTGCTGCTCCAGATGCATATATTATCATCTCATCAATGATGGCGCCGACACAGATTAACAGCCACATAGCTACTTTTTTGATTATTCCGCGAATACTTTTATAACTATTGATGTCTTCTTTTCTGTATGGCGACGCCATAAGTCCGGTAGCATAATCAATCAAGTTGCAAGATACCAGCAATATAACTGGGGTTGTAAGATTCCCAAATATTGATGATATGATAGAAAATATTATTGTAAATATAGCTTTTATGTAATTTTCATTCTTCATTTTTCTTCCTTCCTATTCATATGCCTGATATGCCGTATCTCCGTTATTCAGGTGATCCATGTCCGGATTATATACAAAAAATTCCTGAAGTGACTTGTGGTATTTCGGATCGGCCCCGCCGCGTTCTTTGATTTTTACCTTCCATTCTTCCCAAGATTTAGTGTAATAATGGTCAATCACGAATAAATTCTTGTTACACTCTTCATCTTTGTACAGATAATGCTTCTGCTCGTTATATTGCGCATAATGCATCAAAAAACTGCTGATACGGTTTACCTGGATGAAGTTTTTCCAGTAAAAACCTTCCCGTACATCCGTCCGACGTGTGAACCGCTCACGGACAGGCTTGTCTTCATACATTTCGTTACCATTGGCATCATACTCAAGCTCGTAGCCCCAGATTTCCGTATAATCCTCGTATCTTTTTAGAAATTCATTCACGTCTGTCGTTCCGTCTGTAAACCGTAAGAACTCATCAGAATCTATGAATAGCCCCCAGCGCACCGCAGCTTTGTGATGCTCCAAGAAATGGTTGTATGCATCCTGTTGGATATGCTTATGATGCCCTCCCCAGTCAATCACTGTTATTTTAGCTTGCTTATCTTCCGGGTACTCTGACACAATCTCTGACACATGTTCTTGCATCCCGTTATCGTATATAAATACATGGTCGAATCCTAAACCCAAGTGCCAATCCAGCCATTCCCGCAGATACCGATTCTCGTCCTTTATCAACAATATGGCCGCGCTGTAATACGGATAATCAGAATCTGCATCTGCGTCCTTAGACATCCAGAACTTACGTATTGCATCCTCATATTCCTGATATTTACTTCTTATCTTGTTGTCTAAATCTTCAATCTGCGCTCTTCTTTGCTTAATTGAATCCCTAGCTTCAGCTACGTCCTTCCCTTCTTCAACTACCAATTTGATAAAATAATCCATATCATTTTCTGAAGATATTTTTTTCCTTACCTCGTCCAATAACCGTATTTCATTTTCGTAGTCTTCTGAAAAGTCCGGCGTTTCGTATCCAGGCATTGTACTTCCAACACAGATTGAAGATATTTCGTTATCATCCACTAACATATCATCATCATATATCGGTATGTTTGAACGTACCTTTGTGTAGCTCATCACCTTCCCTGTAATAGGGTTTATATCAACCTTATACACTTTTATACCCCCTTTATTTTGTTGGAATAATCGCCGATATACATGTTAGCACTATTGGGTTTCCCGACATCGCATTAAATTCAATGTTGCATACTGCATACCTGCTGTCTGACACTTTTTTTGCACGTACTGTAATTTCGTTTCCTGTAGCCAGATTTTGTACAATCTCTGTTACATATAACGACTTGTAAACAAACCCTTCAGTGTCTACATTCGGGTTTGATATATCGGTTGGTTCTAACCTAATGGATACCACTGCCGTCATGTCACCTTTGCCAGATCCGTTTCCTGCAGCTTCTATCAGCAATGTTAACGTTGATTCGTTTTCGTGAAAACATTCCTGTGGCACATTGAACGATATCGTTCCTGACACCATAGTACCAGACCATAATGTTTTTATCTGATCCTTTTGATCCTGGATTTCGTACACTTTAACCGCCTGTACATTCCTGTCCCACGAATTTACTAACAGACGGTCGTATCCATCTGGAACAGTTACAACAAACTCATTTATACCGTTTGTAGGATTGATGTCTACTTTTCCAAAATATGGTTCTGTATACATATCATAATTGTCTTCGGTTGTTTCACCGCTACTTTTACTTACATACACTACATCTCGCTCTACAATCGTTTGCTCTGCTACGTAATATGTGTATACCTTATATTTCTTCCCTGGGCGGACAACTACTTTTACCGACTGCGCCCCACTATACTGCACGTGACCAATCCCACGTTCTATTTTTTCAGTTCCTGAACTCCCCTCGTACCCTAATTCCCACAGATACTCATTTAACAAATTCAATTCACTAATTCCTGCCCCTGTGATGTCTGCCATCAACTTTTCCAGTGCATCTAATTGATTTTGCAGATTTCCGGCTGCGTCTGTAGATAGCTGATTCTTTATATTATTGAACCATGAGGTAAACATACTATTCTGTGTCGCTGCGTAATTTTCAAAATCACTTGTGTATGAATCAAACTGATATTGAATTTTCTGCTTGTATCCAGAAAAAAACGTATCGAATTGCGCCGTAATTTGTGAAAAGTCAATTTCCTTTACTGTCGCCATAACCCAACCGCAAACGTCGGCGTTCATTCTTGTATCTGTAATATTTTCCTGCGTGATTTTGATCGCTCCGACTTCCACCCGAATTTCTCCCAACTTTAAGTCGTGGATCGCTTCGGTTCTCACAATCTCCGGTGCTACCGGGTTTTTTGAAAAACCGCCCGTTTCAATGAAAATATAAAAATCTCTTTCCGTGTCGTCCCGTCGCAATATAACGTTGTCGATCCGGGCCAATGTTCCAGACGCTTTTTCAAGTGTGAATATCTGCTCCTGTTCAAAATGTTTTGTTTTTCCTTTGATATTCGCATAACCGCCGTCGACTGTTACGCTCATATCGTCGTTGGCCGTGATAGCAAAACAATTATTGAAAACGCCGGTTGTGAAGAATGGTAAAAGCCATTCGCTCATACTGTCCGCATTGTAAACGCGATCCCCGTTTCTGGAATTATAAAAATTTGCATACTGTCCCATTTATTTGTCGCTCCAATCTATTTTTTCGGGTAATGCGTCGCCCATGGTCGGTACTACATACATTCCCCCGTACTCATACACTTCTTGAAGTTCTGTGATCCTCTGGTTTAATACGATCCCCCATTTCTTTTTCTTTACCGTCACAATATCCCCCAAGTCGTAATGTGTTTTATATTTGAAATTTATGTCCGCTTCGGTTTCGCACTCCACACTTTCAGAAACAGCATTCGCCGCCAATGTTTCCCGGCCGCGTTGTGCCAGTGCTGCTTTGTATGCTGCTTCTGTCAGTCCTTCGCTTTGAATGTCCTTCGCGTCCACAAAAATTTCCCGAAGATCTAACCCGGTGCCGCCGCCGACTTCCACATATACGCGGGCGGATCCTTCTCCTTCACCTCCCACGATCGCTTTTGTTCGGTACTGCTGATCGTTGTACTTATAAATAACATTGTTTAGGTTGTTGTAACTCTCTGAAAATATAACGCGGGAATTGATACCCTGCGCCGTGGTCCTGTCGGTTCCTTTGTAGGTTTCAAATATAATTTTCCTGTTCCGGAAGTCTGGCCTGAAGCGATAACCGATCGTTCCGGCCTTTGCCAGTTTCGTTTCGTATGTCATAAGGTTTTTCATAGTCGCTTGAAACTCTACTGTTTCCGTGAAACCGTTTAAGGTTCCCAACTCCACAAGTGGGATCGCCGTCACTCCTGAAAGAAGGTTCCTCATGGCAACTTCTATTTTTCCGGAAAAATTCACGGTTGATTTTATCAGGCGTCGATCCATGTAGGACGAAAGGAAGCGGCCTTTTGCTGTGATCTCGTTTTTCAGATCGCTTTCTTCGTTCTCTATGTCTTCAATCACTCCCGCTTCGCTGCTGCCACGTTTGGAAAGAATGTTTCCTTTTGCCAGTAAGCGAAGGTTTTGTTCTGTGATCGGGGCGTGGATCTCGAAATTTCCCGGTTCGTAATATTTCCGTGTCCAGATCAAAGAAGTGTGGTTTTCGATCACTCCCTTGAAATTCAGATCGCGATCGTAAATTCTTACTTCCATATCACACCCCCAAATAGCGGAACCTGTAAGAAACGGTAACGTTCAGGTAATCTTCGCCGGCGTCTGCCGTATATCGGATCGTGTTTGTTCCATGCTGCAACTGTATAAAATCGCTATCTTCGTCCAGATACTCGTTGATCTCCTGTTTTACGCCGTCCCTTACAAGGTACACCGCTTTGTTATTTGTTTCAGTGGTAATAATCACCACGTCGCCGGCATTGATAGAAAAGGATCTGACTTCATTTCCGATCTTGATAAATTCGCCACTTTCCGCATGATATACGGCCGGGTTTATTACCGGTCCTTCTGCTTCCAGTGTGACGGTTATTCCGATATTGTCCGCGGCGCTGTCGTTCTCGATCTCTTTCAATACTTCGGCTGTTCTTTCCGCGAACGGTTCTTTCTCTTCCAGAAATTCGTGTGGCCATTCAAAAAGGCCCGTCCAACTTGCCATAGATACGGAAATATCTTCAAGATCCCGGAAGAACGGATCCGGGCAAAGAAGGGAAATACTGAAATTTCTAACCACTCCCGCTTCGTCAATGTCGATCTCTTCCACTTTGTAGTCAATCACGCGGGTTTCGCTGCCTTCTGTGTAGGTAAAAAGGCCGGTTGACTTCGGTTTGAAGCACTTGTAAAGCAAGTCCCTGTTCTTTTGGTAATCGCTTTCCATTTGCGCGGTAATTACAATATTTCTTTGTTTCGTGGTGCTGCCCTGATATGTGGAACCGTCCACCATTGTATTTTCCGACGTTACAACGTTATTTGATACAGTGTAAATTCCGTCTACCGATACAAGGAAGAACGGTTCAAAGTTATAGTTAAATTCTACTTGCACCCCATCTTCATTTTTGCATATTATTCTTTTCATACCTTACGCGCCCCCTTGCAACTGCAAAACCATATTTCGGGTTGCGTTCCTTGTCTGTCTGGCCGTTTCATAAGGCGTTAAGGCTTTCGGGCTTGTGATGTTCACATTCTGAACGAAACTTCTTCCCTGCTGCCCTGCTACCGCGTCAAGTGCCGTGTTTCTGGCGCTTCTTGTTAATGGTGTCACAATGGCTTCACCGTTCACCATTTGAATTAACTCCGGTCCCGCTTCTGCCATGATTGCTTGACCGTTTTTTAATATTCCTCCGTGTGCCAAACGTGGCAGGGATAATTCTCCGATATGCCCAACGCTCACACCCGGAAGTTTATTAATAATATCAATCGCACCGTTGATAAAACCTATCGCTCCATTTACCTTACTTTCTGCTGCTGCAAGTGCGCCATTCATTGCGCTTTTAAACGCTCCGCCTATTGCATCACCGATGTTTGTTCCAATGTTTGTAAATATTCCGCTGATTGTGTTCCATATTCCGGAAAAGAATGATCCAATACCATTGAACACATTCTGAATTCCGGTATATGCTTCTGTGAATTTTCCCCTGAACCATGAAACTACGTCTGAAAACGCTCCTGTTACCTCTTTGTATCTGGCGCTGAACCACTGGCCGATTCCTGAAAATACCAGTGTTACAGCTTTATATGCCTCGGTGAACTTAGCCTTAAACCACGATCCGACTCCTGTGAACACTGCAACAATGCTGTTCCACAATCCTCTAAAAAACCCTATTGCTGAATCTATGGCATCCGGAAGTGTTTCTGTAAAAAAAACATTGATCGCATTGAACGCTGTAAAAAAAGCTTCTTTTATTGCTCCGAAAACCTGATTTACAGCCTCCCGAAACCAATCGCATTTGTTGTATAAAGTTACTATTATTGCAATCAATGCTACTATTGCCGTCACGACTGCTATGATTGGATTTGCTGCTAAAACTGCGTGAAATGCTGCAAATGCTGACTTCGCGGCACTTATAGCAGGTCCTATTTTCGACACAACTCCAATGATTGTTGATATTGCTGATGATATTTTTCCGAATATAATCAATGCCGGTCCTATAGCTGCAACTACAGCGGCTATTTTTATGATTGTTTCTTTTTGCGTATCGTTCAGGTTCTTGAACCATGTTGTGAAGGTCTTTACCTTCTCCACAACCCGGTCTAATATCGGCGCCACGCTTGACATTAAAACATTTCCAAGATCTGCTCCCGCTACTTTCAAATTGTTCAATGCGACTTTTGCTTTATCCGGTGGATCCAATGTCGCGTTGAATGTGTCTTCAACTACGGTTCCGTAATCTTCCAGTGAACCGGCCAGATCGTCAACCGACAAGCGGTCTTCTCTGATCGCCTGCGTCATTTCTGCGGCGCCCTTCTTGCCGAATAACTCCGTTGCAATCTGCAGGGCTTCCGTTTCACTTCCTGCGTTCTTTATGCTTTCAATGGTCGTTCCTAACGCTTCTTCAAGGGTTTTTCCCTCTGCCGTCGCGTTCTGCTGCGCTTTTTTCAGCCCTGCAAGCGCCGCCGAAGCGTCAACGCCGTTTGCTTCAAACTGTGCAAGTAAATTCACGGAAGAAGTGAGGTCAAGCCCCATTTCCTTTAATGTGGCGCCGTTTGTCTGTAAGGAATTTTGCAGCGTGTCCATGGAAATTCCGGTGTCCTGCCCCGCTTTTGTGAGAAGGCCAAGAACATTTCCGGTCTGTGAAGTGTCAACGCCGAATTTCGTCATAATAGCGTCCACACTGTCGATCGCTCCGTTTAAGTCGGTTCCGTTGATTTCCGCGAACTGAATAAACTTTGCCGAAAGATCTTCCAGTGTCTTTCCCGTTGCTCCGAAACGTGTATTTACTTCACCAATGGCAATTCCGGCCGCTTCTGCTTCTATCGGAAGCGAAGAAAACACGTTGTCCATGCTATCTTGCAGCCCTTCCAATGCTTCCCCTGAAGCGCCCGTTTTTGTTATGATCGTATCGTACCCGGCATCAAGTTCGTTAAATGCCGCGATACTTGCCGTTCCGATCCCGGTAATTGCTGCCGTTACCGGAAGAAGTTTCTTCCCAAGCGTAGTTGATTTCTCCCCGATTTTCCCGGCTGCTTCTCCCACTTTTTCAAGTGCGGAATTTCCGCTTTCTGCCGCTTCTTTCAAGTTTTTCAACTCTGCTTCGGTCTTTATAACTTCTCTTTGTAATGCTCTGTACTGTTCTTCCGATACTTCGCCGCGCTCAAACTGCTGTTGTACCTGTTCTTCTGCCTTCTTCAAAACGTCCAGTTTTTCAGAAGTGGCCGAAACGGCTTCTTTCAGAAGGGTTTGTTTTTGCGCCAATAACTCCGTATTTTTCGGATCCAGTTTCAGGGCCTTTTCGACTTCTTTTAATTCTTTCTGAATATCGCGCGACTGCTTATTTACTCCCGACAACGCTTTGTCAAGTTTCGTTGTGTCGCCGCCGATTTCGATTGTAATTCCCTTTATCGTGCTTCCTGCCACTTGCTATTCACCGCCCCTTCGTTTGAACTTCTCGCGAATGGCCTTTCGGTCCGGTTCTGTTTGCGAAATTCTCCAACAATTCGCAAGGTATTCTCTGCCCTGCTCCGTCTGGTTCATTTCGTGTATAAACGCTTCGCGCATGAAGAAAAGGTATAGATCAAGATCCAGTTCTTGCACTTCCCATATATTTAAACCGGTGTAGTCAATCACCAGTTTTTCGCCCCGTGTTTTGGTTTTGTAGTAAACCCCTTCTTCGTCCTTTCCGGGGTAGAAGGGGATCTTTAATTTGGGTTATTCTTTACGCCGCCCGCAAATTCCATATAGGCGTCGATCAGGGCTTCCATTTCTTCGGTGTCGTAATTGTCCGTTATTTCCTGCGTTGTCACCCTTTCGCCTGTCATATTGTGGGAAAGAATTTCAGCGCAAAGGCCGCCTAAAGTGTCCATGGCGTCGTCGATCGTCATTCCGTCTATGTCCACTTCCTGCAGCGCTGACATTTTTTCAAACGTCTTTTTCATAGGCATTTTTACGATCAGTTTTCGGCCGTCTTTTAAAGTAGTTGTCATAAACGAACGGTTTACCTTGTTGAAATCAAAACTCATATTTGCCATTGTGCAATTTCCTTTCTACCAACTAACGGCAAGGCGCCGCCCTGCCGTTTCTGGTTGTTGTGTTATTACTGTGTTTCCTCTGCGCCGCCTGCTGACGCTTCTTCCTCTGTCATTTCTTCTTCGTACAGTAAAAGCGTTCCTTCGTCGTCCATAGGAAGGGCCGTTATTTCTTCGTCGATAACGGTTTCTTTGTCCTTCTCAAAGGAAATAGCGAAGCCCGCCTGATTGTTTCCGACGATCAAAACCCAAATATCGCCGTCCACCGGATCTTTGTGGTGAAGACAAATAACGTAACGGCTGCCCTGCCTGTTGTTGATACCGCCGATCTTTACGATCCTGCGCTTTTTCGCCTTGTCTTCCGTTACGCGGGCTGTGTCACAAAGATATTTGAACTTGTTTCCGTCGAAAGTCATAATTCCCGTTTTCAGGGTTACTTCTTCTTCGGTAATGATCGTTTTTCTCTTGTTTCCGGTGTCGTCCTTTGCCGTATAAAAAGACGGCTTATACTCCGCGGACGCGCCGCCGGAAATGTAAGCCATTAAGTTTTCTTTTGTGCAAATATCCGCTGTCTCCGGAACTGTCTTACCGTCGAAAGCCTGAATATAAACGTCTGCACTTCCAAGAATAATTCTTTCCATGCTCTATTCTCCTTTTATTTCTTTTGAGTGATTGTGAAATCATAGGCCGTTTGTAGCGTGTCTTCTCCGGGGATCTGTGCCTGATACTTCCGAAATTCCACGTCAAACAACACTTCTTCTTCGATCCGCTTTTCAAGGGCCGGATCTTCCCTTTTCTCCGTGTAAAGTTCCAATGAACCTTCGATCTGCCGGATCCGGTTTTTGGTGTCGTCGCCCCTCTGCTGCTCCGAAGATAGCCACACAAGAAACGGTGGATCCGGTACCGGGTTTTTGTTGGTCTGTATGAATTGATTGTGGGCGAACGGAAGGCCCAAGCCTTCGGCGCGCTTTAATACGTCTTCAAAGGTTGTCACTTTTCGATCGCTCCTTTCACTTTTTCTTCAAAACTTTCCACGGCTTTTTCTTCTACCGGCCGAATATGCACTTTCGCCGCAACCCTGCCGCCGTTCCTGCTTGCGTGGCCTTTTTCCAGAAGGTGCGTTAATTGATAATCGGTTTTGTTGTGGACCGTGTTTCTCTTTGCGCTCTTGCTTTCGTAGGCTTTCGATTTTGTCCACCCCTTCGCATAGGAACCAGTTAAAACCGGGCTTGTATTTTTTAATTCTCTGACAGCTTCGTCTGCCACTTCGTCGGCAGCCTTTTTTATTCCGTCGGCTACTTCCTGCGAATATTCACTAAGCCCCTGCGCCAATTCTGCCGCAAGTCTATCAACACTAATTGCCATTATCTATTCCCCACCCTCTGACCGGCGTAAACTTCGATCTTGTCGTTGTCCTTCGGTCCGTATGTTCTGTAAACCGTCAGTCGTTCTTTTCCATGAAGCACAACGCTTTGATCTGCGTATTCACTGGCGTAAACTTCAAACATATACCGGGCCTTCATGCCTTTTTCTCCCGCTGCTGCGTATTCGTCGCGGCCGATCGGAAAAACGGAAGCATAAACCGGCGTTTTTGTATCTTCTTCGCGTGTTTCCCCCGGATCAATCAGGGTTATTATTGCTTCGATTTGTAATCACCGCCTTTGATCTTCGTCAGGATCATGTTATAGTTGTTCATTAACCGTTCGTGGTTGCTGTCCATGCTATAATTTGCCTTGACGTAGGTTAAGGCGGCTTCGATAATCAACGGATCTTCCGGGTTTTTCAGAAATTCTTCTGCCACGCCTATTCTTTTTAGGTCAGCGATCGCAAAGTCCAAGTGGCGGTAAACGTCTTCGTCCAATGCGTCCGAAGACATTTTCCGCGCCCTTAACTTCGCCGCTGCCTTTAATTCGTCAATCGTCATTGAAAACCGCCCTTTCCTTTATTGCTTACGCGGAAGCCTTTTTCTTCGCTCTCACGAAACCGTTGTAAGCCGCCACGGCGCCGCCTGCGAAAATGTCCGCGCGGTATGCGATCTGTCCCTGCTTGAATTTGTAGTCAGTGGACTTTCTGGCGTCAATGTCGGAAAAGATCGCCATTTCGTAATTTTCCAACGGTCCGTATGCCATTACATAGTCACCGGCTTCCGTTGCTGCGTCCACAACCGCTTTGCAAGCACTGTTGATGATAAACGGTACACCGTCGATTGTTCCGGTGTTGCCATGGTTTACAATGGTATAAACCTTGCGTCCCTGCTTGTCGCGAAGTTTCGCGAAGGCTTTCAGATCCTTTTTGTTCAGGATCAGCACCGCAACGGCTTCCACTTCTTCTTCCCCGCCGTAAGAATAAATAATTTCGTCCAGTGTTCCGTCGTCAATGGCTTCCAGTTCAATATCTGTCGCCGGATCAATTACCTGTTCTTCCGTCTTTGTCGGATTGTGGAAAATGCCTTTAAATTTTCCGGTTGTTCCGTCGCCGATCAGGATCTGGCGGCCCATGTAACGCCTGATTGCTTTAGAAACGGAACCTTCCACAACGCCGTCATAGTCTGCGTTCGGAAGTTTTACCATTTCTTCGGGTTCTTCGGTGTATGCTGTGATCTTCTCCTTTTCGATAGTCACATAACCGAAAACCGGTTCGGTCGGGTTGTAGTCTGCGCCTTCTGCGGTCGGTCCTGCCCCGTCGCCGTAAGACTTAACATAGCCCCTCTGGTATGTTTCGCCGCCGTTCAAAGGAACTCTTTTTACACGATCTACCAGTGAAGAAACGTCGTTAAAGGTTTCTTTCAGATCGTCGGCTGTGTGCTGCGGTGTCACGGTCTGCGTAACAGAAAGGGCGTTCTTTGCGCCCACGAGCGCCACTTTTGCGGAAAACTTGACCGTTTTTCCGTTCTTCAAATTCTGGCCGCGTTCCTCTCTCGCTTTGTCCTTCGGTTCCTCTGCGCTTTCTCCGCTTTTCGGCTCCGGCTCCCCGGCCGCTGCAGAAGCAATACCGGCCAGCTTTTCACGGCTCTTTACGTCGTTTAAAATGCCGGTGATCGTGTTCGCTTCTTCCAGAAGCGCGTCCAGTGCGTCGCCTTTCGCCGTCTGTGCCTGCGCGTTCAGGTCTTTCAGTCTGGCTTTTAAGTCTTTGACGCCCATTTTTACCAGTTCTTCATACTTCATGTTTTTTATTCTCCTTCCATAAATGCTTTGATTGTGAGATTTCGGATCTCGTTTCTCTTTTCTTCTGCTGCCTTGTCCGTTTCCTGCTTCCGGTTTTCAGGATCAGGATCCGGCTTTTGGGCCTTCAACTTCTCCGGCACGTTCTTACATTTTGCCTTCGTGATGTAGTCCCCAACTGCTGCAGCGTATTCCTTCGGCTCCGTCGTTTTAATGTCGAAATATTCCGCTGCCTGCTGCCCGTTTAACCATGTTTCCGCGTCCATTAACGCGCTGATCTGGTCTATTGTGACGCCTTCTTTCAGGTGTTCAGCGTATACGTTCAAAATGCCGTTCTTGATCTGATCCAGATCGTCGGCCATTTTTCGCATATCTGCCGAATTTCCTTCGCAATAACTCCACGGGTTATGGATCATTAAAAAGGCGTTTGACGGAATTTCCGGCGCTTCGCTTCCTGCGAAGGCAAGCACCGAAGCGATCGAACCGGCCAAGCCGTCCACAAACACTTTGACATTGTTTTTCGCCGCGTGTCGTTTCAGCATATTGTAAATTGCGATCCCGGCGAAAACTGAACCGCCGCCGGAATTTACATAAACATTCAGGTCTTTTCCTTCCTGCTCCGAAAGAAAATTCTTGATCGCGTCCGGGTACTGATCTTCGTCCTGCCATGCTCCCCACCAGTCGGAAACAATGTCACCGTAGAAATACAGATCCGCGCTTGTCTCCGTCAGGTTCTTAAATGTGAAACCTTTGATTATTGCCATTCTTTCTTCTCACCACCTTTCAAAGTTACCGGGACGAACATTTTCAAGATCTGAATTGCCGTCGCGGCCTGCTGCCCTTCGCCTTCTCCGGGTGGGCCGGATCCGGTTCCTTCTCCCTGCTGCCCCGTCTGGTAAAGGCTCTGATCGTCTGCTTTTACATAGTTCAGACTTACCATTCGCACGTCGCCGTCTTCGATCGGCTCATAATACAGTAATTCGCGGTACTCATTGATCGTAATAATTCCGCGATCGTACAGTACGGAACCGATTGTGGCCCTCGTCTGCAGCGTCGCATATTGCAGCCGGTTTGAAGTGAAAATAATTTTGTTTCCGAACCCTCTTTCGCGTTCCGTTAATAATTTGAATGTAAATTCAAGTGATAATTGAAGGGCGATCGGTTCAATCACGCTTTCATAAAAGGCGTTCCATTCGCTTTCCGTGAACTTCGACATTAAGATCGCGTCACTCACGCCGTAATAGCGGTATAAGTTATCCCGTAAAAACTGGCTTTGAAGTGTCGGAATGTTCGGCGTTCTCTGCGTGATTTCGTGAAACTCCATTGAATTGTCAATGCCTGCCATGCCGCCGTCGTTTTCTGCGCTCATGTATGCCGCCTGAAACTCTTTTACCTTCGTTTTCAGTTCATCTTCGTCAATGAAGTTGGTATATTTCAGGTACCCTTTCAGGTTTGCGGAATTTTTTACAGTGTTCCGTAATGCCTGCCCCGTCGCGTCCAGTAATTCAAGCGTTGTTTTGATTGACTGATCCGGCGGCGTTCCGATAAATCTTTTTTTATTGAACCTTGCGCGGATATGGATCACGCTCTGATACGGCAGAACATACGTTTTTCCGTCATAGTCCCACACGAAGCGGAATAAAATATTTCCGTCGTCGTCTTCGTAGATCCGAAATGTCGTTACCGTCAGCGGTACGATCTGTTTTACTTTCGTGAAATCTTCGTTGTAAATGATTGCTGCGAAAGCGTTTGATTTTCGGATCAGTGTCGCGGCCATTTTATACAGTGCGTCGAATGTCGATAACTCCGGCGCCCAACGCAAGGAAAGAAGGCGGGCCAGATAGTCTTCTTTGATAACCATTCCGCGCGCGTCTTTTCTCACCACTTGCGGCGTAAGTTTCGCAACGTTTGTCGCAATACAATTTTCAATGGATCCGATTATGTCGCTTTCGTCCAGATCGCCGCCTGCGGAATATTCCCCGCGGATCGCAAAAAGCGGGCTATATTTATAGCGCCTGAAATTCAAAAAGTCTTTTATAATTCCCGTCGTCTTCACCCCCTGTTCTGCGTATAAAAGGCCGGTTAAATTTCCACGCTTCAATCGTACAAAAAAAGTTCGTCAATTTCTGACCTGTTTTCAGGCAGCAAAAAAGAGGGCCGAAACCCTCTTTTTACGCGGCTTTGTTTAATAACTGTCTGCCGATCTCTTTGTGATATTTCATCTTCACGGCCAACGCGTCGAAGATCGAAACGGCGCCGTCTATGTGCGCCCGCTTTTCCAGTTTTACCGGCTTCATGCGGCTGTCGTTTATGTTTATATCCACCGCCACATTTAACAGGTGGGACCGTAGCAAATTATTTTCACCCAAACAATAGCGTCCGTCTTTCAGATCGCCTTCAAATGTGTGTAATACCGGTGTAAGGTTTGTTCCCTGATATACTTCGTCCATGTGGAAGCCTGATTCTTTCATTTCCTGAACCAGATAGCCGGCACAATATCTGTCATAACCAACCTTTAGCGGTTTGATCTTGTATTTCTTCACAAGGTCAATGAACCAGTTGAACACGTCTTTGTAGTCCACCTGATGTTCTCCCGATAGTTTCAGGAAGCCTTGTTGTTCAAAAATATTGTACGGTACGTTTTCTTCGTTAATTGCCACTTTGAAGCGCTCCCGCGGCATGAAGAATTTTGTAATAACATAGTTCTTCCCGTCCTTTTCAATAATGAGCGAAGCGGCCGTAAGGTCCGTCGTTCTGGAAAGGTCGATCCCTGCCACGCAATAGCACCCGCGGAAGTCTTCAAGGGTGAAGCGCTGTCCTGCTGCCCTTTCTACGTCCACATAGTCAAGCCATGCAATCGAAGAATTTTGTTTGATGTTACAAAACTTCGTCAAAAACTCCGCTTTTGCTGCAAGTGATTTTCTTGCAACTGTGATCTTGTCTTCGTAATATTCCCACGATACCGAAACACCCAAGTTCGGGTTTGACTTTTCCAGTTCTTCGCGGGTGTCCCACTTTTCCACGTCGTCAATGATGTAAAGGAACGGTAAAAGCCGCCTTTCGGTTTCTTCCTTTCCCCTTCCCTTCAAAAATGCCGTGGATCGTTTCATAAGTTCGTCAAAAATTCCGTCGTTTTCATAACCGGCGGTAGAAGTGGACAGAATAAGCGGTTGTTTTCTTGCGCCAAGTGCCGACGCCATAACGTCGTATTGCTTCAAGCCCTGATCTCCCGGCCACGCTTCCATTTCGTCATTTAAGACAAAGTGCGGGTTGAAACCGTCCGACTTTTTGGAATTGAAAGCAATCTTTTTGATCGTGGTGTTGTACTCTTTTATATAAATATCTGACCGGCGTTTCTTGCTTATCTCTGCCAATTCTTCGTCCTGCTGCACAATCTGATAAAATGCGTCATACGCAAGATCTGCTTGTTCCAACTTCGGGGCCAGACAATACAGTTTTGCGCCGTACTCTCCGTCGATATATGCCATATACGCCATGATTGCGGCAGCAAAAAGCGTTTTTCCATTCTTCCGGGCCACAATCAAAAAAACTTCCCGGAACTGCCGGTACCCCGTGTTTTTATCCAGAATACCGAAGATCGCGGAAACGATCGCTTTCTGCCACAACTCCAATTTTAGAAGGTCGTTTCGGCCTTCCGAATGGTGACAGTAATTTTCTATGAACTTGATCGCCTTATTCGCCTTTTTATAGTCAAAGATCCATTCCCCGGACTTTATACCCTCGACAAGAATTTTATAAACCAGTTTGATCCATTTACCGGCCCGAATACGTCCCGACGTTATGGCGTCGTAGTATTCAAAAATATAATTTGTGATAAGATTATTCATCACGAAGGGCCGCTAATTTTGAAACCTTTTTCTTTTCTTTCGGTGGTAAATATTCGATTAACTGGTTAATGATCGTCGTATATTGTCGCGCGTATTTTTCATAAATCGCTGTTGAAGGGTGGGCTTTTATGAAATGCTGCGAAGCGTTTTTGGTTTCAGTCGTCAGGCCTTCTTTTTTCATTTCTTCTTTAGCCTGCAGGCAAGCCACTTTCAGGAAAGCAGCTTCTTCAATGACTGAATTTACAAGGGTTTTTTTGTCTTCATCTTCGATCCCTTCGAATAATTTTTGAAGTTTTTCTATCTCTTTTTTAATTGCCGCAGCCGTCAATTTTTTTGGCCTATTTGTTGCTTTCTTTTTCGTTTTTTCTGTATCTTCTGCCATAATTTACCCCCCTTCCATGTGTGCGCGACTTGCAGAGTTTTTTTTACCTCACTCCCTCGGTTCTCGTTGGAAGGTCCAAAATTTCAGACCGGGGGGGTGGGGTTTGTGGGAAATGGAAATATTTTTTTTCAAAAAAATTATTTATAGTATTTGTTTTCAACAATGTTTCCGGCAGCGTCGAAGGAATAACGCTTCGGCTTTGCCTTGTGCTGCTTGTTGTGGTGATCCTCACATAGCAATTCCAAATTGTCAAACGATAACGCAACGCGCGGATCGTTTATGTTCTCCGGTGTCAATTCCTTTTTGTGGTGGACAATGATCCCCGGCTGTACATCCTCTAACCTTCTTACGCCTGCCAGACATTCCGCCATACAACGTTCGCACTGGCCGCGCCGTAATGTATAATAGGCGTCCCGCGTCTTCCGCCATGCCTTCGACAAATAAAAACCGTTCGTCCATTCCTTCGCCATATTCTAACCTTCTTTCATTCTATCCAATGTCACCTCCGTTTTCTGACCTACTTTCCGGCCTGCTGCTCGTTTTCTTCTCCTCCCCCACGCTGTCCTCTTCCTGTTTCTCAATGATCCTCATGTGTACGGCGATCAAATAACAAAATTCCATGCGGTATTCGTAGAATAAGCGGCGGCAACAATATGTATCCCCTAACATTTCCCATGGCGTATTGTATATTAGACTTTCATATATCTTCTCTATGATATGGCGGCGCGCCTCCTTGTCCATGCCTTCAAGCAGAAAATCACGCTTCGCGGCCTTTATCGCTTCTTCTGCCCGTCGGTCAAAGTCGGTATGTTCTCCCTTTCTTTTCCGGCTCTGCCGCTTTTTATCGCCGTGGACAATTGCTTTCACGATCTTTTTTGTATCGTCATCTATGGTATGTATCATGGCAGTACCCCCTTCCATATCTCTTAAATAATTCTGTCCACCTCTATTAATTTCTCACAATATTCACTCCTTCCAGATACGTCCACATCTCTTCTTCAAAATCCAACGGGTATCTGGGACAAACCATCAAATAACAAACATTATTTCCCCAATACAATGCTCTTGGCTTTTCTTCTTTGGCAACCGGTCCATACGGCATACATTCCCCTCTTTCTGGTTCTACTGCATTTGTATTTATCAGGTCAATAAACACTTCATTGATTGCCTCCACCTTTTTACTCTCGTTCTGTAAAAACCTGATTGTTACATCACTCTGCTTGCACATCAGCTTTGTTACTTCATACCAGTTCCGGCATGTCCCGAATATCTTCGGGATATTATAGACTTCCGGTATCTCTATTTCATACTGACTTCCGCCTTCATTTACTTTAAACTGTTCTCCCAAAAGCGGAAGCTCCCCACACAGTTCGATGATTGCAGCTTTCAATTCCTTCGGCATTTTGTGTTTTTCATCATCCCGATGCCAGATAATCCAATAACCTCCGCTCAAATAGATTCCACTCATGTCCTCACCAATTCTGTTACGTCCTACTGTCAGCCCCGGACCTTTATACGCCTTTTTCATCAATCTCTTTAATACTGTCATTTTAAAAAACATAATTCATCCTCTCTCGTATTCATCACAATCTGTTTGATTTATAAAATTCACAAGACCTGCACGGTGTCCATTCCCCATCTATTCCTTCACAATAATCAGAAATTTTAACAGCTTCCTCGCAATTCACCAGGTCGAATCCTTCAGCTCGTGCCAGATAATGACGTATGATTTCGCGGGCCTGCTCCGCTCCATAGGCGACGGCCGTTTTATATCCCTGCTTCCGAAGCAAGTTCATAAATTCTTTCTGTGCCTTTGTTGTCTTCCCTGATCCGAACTTCATTTCGATATACAACCCGTGAAAGCCACCGCGCGGCACCGGCAAGGACAAATCAGGGACGCCCGTTTTTAAGCCTGCCGCTTTCAATACGGCGCCATTCGTCCGCTTTCCTTCATTTGGTACATGGTGAAGTAACCGTAATTCCGGTATAAATGCTTCGTTCGCTCTGGCCCAATTAAAAAGGCTTATTTGTTCCGTGGTTTCGGAACGCTTCATGTTTGCAAGGTTCATTTTCCTTTCTCCTTCCTTCAATTCCGCACCATGCGGGCGTATATGTAAAAAGCCGCCGTCACGCCGTTGTATTTCACTTCCGCGTCTAAAAATTTATAGTTCGGGTACGCTTTTTCCATTTCTGCTTTCAAGGTTTCATAATCATGCGCCATTTTTTCGACTTTTGGTTTTTTAAACTTTGAATAACTGCGCGTAGGCTCTGGCGGCTTTTTCAGGTTCTTTGAAGCGCGCCAACGCCTTTTCCCGCGCTTATTATTTGAAATATAAGTGGCAAGGCCGGAAATCAAAAAATCTTCATCAGGTTTGATCCTTCGTGTGTTTGATCTCTCCCCCTTTCCCCATAGTTCTTCTAATTCGTCGCGATCAATCCCTTTTCCGGTCATAATTACGTGTACGTGCGGACGTTCGGCGCCTTCGACAACCGGTATATAGATATACTTGATATTCTCCCGGCCCTTCTTTTTTTGTCTGTAATTTATTCGCCTTATAAAATTTGTCACGTCCCTATCTGCTGCTGCTTCATTTTCCGGCATGTGGTCTTCGTCCCATGTGAAGGTACACCATAGATCGTTCTTTCCAAAATTGATATTTGCAATCCTGACAAGGTACCTTCTGGAATTTTTGTCGTTTAAATTCTTCTGTGAAGGCTTGCTTTCTCTCTTTTTTCCTGTGCGTGGTACGTCTGCTTTATGAAAGAACGACGGGTAAATTTGCGCTTCCAGTAGTTCGCGTCCGCTCTCAATGTTCTTTGCCTTTATGGTCGTTGTCCGGTAAAGGCTTTCCACCTTCCCTTCTTTCAGCAGCCTTTCCAGTTCCCATTCCTCTAATTTTTCTTGCTGCTCCTTCCACCGTGTTTCATAGCCTGGCGCTTGTAGTGGGTTTTCCTGTTCAAACTTCCTTCTTGCTTTTCTCTCTATATCCGATTGAAGATCTATTTTATACGCTTCAACATAATCGTAATTATCATAGGTCCTTACCTTCATGTTATCCCCGCCTTTTCCCTTTCCCTTCTCCCTTCTGGATCCTGATCCTGAATATATAAATTTATAATTCGTCGGTTTGTTAATACCCATTACAAGGACGGAAAAGAAGATTTCCTTTTATATAAGAAGAAACTGTGTTCGATTGCTTTTCTTCTTTGCAGAATTACCCGGCCGCGTTTCCGCGCGTCCGGGCTATCCACATTTCATATTAAACAGTGTTTTCCGGCTCCGTTTTCTTGCCTTTCTTTTCATGCCTTACCGTCAGACCGTCTTCGCCGTCGTTTATATGTACCACTTCCGGCATTAAAACAACTTCCCTTGCCTTTTTGGAAGTCAAGATTTCAAAACAAGGCGCCGTTTTATTCCCTTCCGGCGT
Source organism: Lachnospiraceae bacterium (assembly GCA_004556565.1). Lineage (GTDB taxonomy): Bacteria > Bacillota > Clostridia > Lachnospirales > Lachnospiraceae > Schaedlerella. The sequence goes on from SFGN01000018.1 coordinate 68,342, forward strand.
GAAACACGCTTCGATCCTGATTTCAAAATCTCCCGGAAGCCCCTTCGTTAAGTTTCTAAACTGGCTTAATGTATACATTTAGTTTTCTCCCTTCGCTATCAGTGTTTCAATTTCCGGCGGCAATTCTCCGAATATGCGGCGGCACTCCACAAGTGCTTTATATAATGTCTGGTTTTCTTCCCGTACTGCTGCCGCTGCGTTTCTCATGCCTTCGCGGGCGTCCTGCGCTTCTGCCAGAAGTTCTTCCATTGCGTCGATCTTCGCCTGTGCTTCTTCCATTTCTATTTTGTGGGCTTCTATTTCGTCGGCCAGTTCCTTTTCGGCGGCGGCCGCGCGTCCCTCTGCCGTTGTGCGTTCATATTCCTTCGGATCCACGGTTTCGACTAAATAAATATTGCCGTCTCCGTTTCTAATTCCAGTTGCTTCTATTTGCAAAACAACGCCGGAAAGTTTGTCTGCTTTTAACGTCCCTGCCACCACCCGGATCCTGCTTTTTTCATGCGTCTTTAACATTGACTTTTCCCGCCTTTCTGCTATAATATTTATAGGTTAGATTTCCAATAAAACGGATTGTTTAAGGTCCCCGCCTTTTCAATCCGTTTTTTATTTACTCTTTTTCTTTTATCTCTCTTTCGCCTTTGTGGATATGACGAAGAACTCTTAATACTTCGTCGCGCTGCCGCTCCGTGATTTCTCCCAACTCTGCCGCCTTCGTTACGATCCCGGTATAATAACCGGCCGAAAAGTCCAGTTCCGAAAGTGTCCCGCACTTCGTCAGGCTGAATACTTCGATCAAATACTGATTTGCTTTCCTTCTGGTTCTGGCCTGCTGCCTTTTCCTTCTGAAAATTCTTATGTAACGCTTAATTGCCGTCATGGTTAGATCTCCTTTCAAACTCTGCCTTGTCGATCGGGTTCGCGTATGGGTTTAATGATGTGAACCCGGCCGCCTGTCGGTACGGGATCGGGTTTACTGCCTTGTCGTCTATGTAAATGTCGGCGTTGATCTTGCGGCAGTCGTTTTTATAAAGGTCGATCAGTTCCGGCAAGTTCGCGTTCACGGTGTCAAACTCCAAGCCCCGTTCCCTGCACCATTCCACCGCTTCTTCCAGTAAATCGCCTTCGCGGTTCGTCCATAATATCAGCCTTGCGCCCTCTGCTTTCCTTTCTTTCAGGTGCCGGATCAATGCTTCGTTTTCTTCTCCTATCTCCGGCCATGCCTGCTTGCACAATGTCCCGTCAAAATCGACGGCGATCACCTGGTTTTTATTTAAGTCCACATTATCCCTCCGTTTTATTTTCGTTTTCCCTGAAATACAATTCATACGTCCCGTCAAGCACCTTCTTTTCATCTTCACTTTCAAAGAACCATCCGTAAGGCTTTAACGCTTTATATCCTTTCAGAAGTGCGGCTGCTTTCGTCATGCTGAACTTTAGATTGTAGTCAAATGTTTCATTTATGCTTGTCATTGAGTCATGCAGGACAATCAGCATCTGATGTATCACGCTGAGCTTATCTACGCACTCTCTAACCTCCTGTTTTTCTTCTTCTGTGCATGCGTAGTAGTTTTTTCCAGCAAAAAAACTATACAATGTTGAATTATATATGCAAGTTCCTAACGGCGCATATGCCTGCCAGATCAGGCACATCTCTTCTTTTTCATCCTTTACCGGTTCGATTTTTCCGGATATGATATCCTGAATGAACTCCTTTCTTCTGACGGAGCTTTCTTTTAATATAGCCTTAATCTGCTTCTTTGCTTTATCCATCTCCTTTTGCTTCATCTCCCATTCTGAAAGTTCTCTCTTCTCCTTCGGTGCTTTCATGATTACTTTTATGGTTCGCCAATGAATCAGATAATACATCGGCTCTTTTTTATTTGGAAGATTGATCTGCTTCGGTGCATCCTTATCCAATTCAAATTCCTTTACCGTTTTCCACTTTCCGGTATACATCTCGTTTTCAGCATTTTTCGGAGCTGCTTTCACACCTAGTTTTGTCAACGTTTTCTTAATTTGTTTCGCATTGTCTTCTCGTTTCTGCTCTGCTGCCGCACTCTTCGCCCGGCTTGCTATTTCCCTTGAATTCCTGGCTTCTTTTAGAATTTTATTCCGTGTTTTTACGTCATTAACCTTCTCAAGCTCATACAAATCCTTCAGCGTCATCTGGAATCCGTCTTCCTGCTCCCTCTTTTTCAGTTCTTTCTGGTCCAACTTTGCGATATTCAGCCTATGTCGGATAGTGGACTTGCTGAATCCGGTCTTTTCCGCAATCGTGTCTTCCGTCTCACCCAAATCAAGCATAAGCTGAAATCCCTGTGCCTGTTCGAATATGGTCAGATCGCTCCTCTGCATATTCTCTTCAAGCATCGTTGAAAGTTGCTCTTTCCGGCTCATATCCTTCACGACCCTGCATGGAAGTTCCGTAATCCCCGCCAACTTTGCCGCCCCATGCCGCCTATTACCAATCAGGGCATAATATTCTCCCTGCTGCCCATTCACCGGTACAACTGTAAGATTCTGCATTACACCATTTTTCTTTAAAGACTCCGCCAGTTCTTCAAGATTTCCTAAGTCCTTCCTCGGATTTTCCGGATGTGGGTGTATATGTTCTATTCCTATATATGTGATTCCCTGTTTTTCAGCTGCCATTTTGTTCCACTCCTTTTCTGTTATTTAATATCTCCATATCGAACAACGTCATCTGTACCGCCGGAATATCTTCCCACTGTACTCCTATATAATCCAGTACTCTACCCCAGCCGTATTTCTCGCCAGTATCCGGATCTGTACAACAACGGTACATATAAAACTCCCATTCCTTCGGATTCCGCTCCCTGAGCTTATCAAATCGGTGAGGACGTTCTTCCATATGGATACCAAATCCGCACATAGAACATCCGGTCCTTTGCGCCCCGGTTGTTCTTAAGTTTCCTGCATCATCTTTTATGATTTTTCCGTATATTTCCGGTATAATTGTCTTAACTGGTTCGTATGGAATTACATTTCCTTCTCTGTCCCGGCTGTAATCCTGCTCATAGTACAACCGTTCAAAAACTTCAATGTGTTCGTGATACCATTTGTCCATGTCCAGTGCTAACCGTAGTATGTCATTTCTCATATATGGTGCAAATGGCGCAGATCTCATGACTGTCTTACCATAATAGTTACAACCATGATCAGTAAGCGCCTCTTCTCTCTGTCCGCCCTCCGATGCCATCATTCCAAGAAATGGATAACTTTCATGTTCTTTCGCCCAGTCATCGCATGGCTTCTCTTTCAGCCAGTAGCAGCAATCATTCGATACTTTAAAGTTAGGCTTCTGGTAATGTACTCCTTCATTTTCGTTCTCATAACCACCGAACAGCTTCAGCCACTTCTGCGGCAACTTCATTCTGCTGTTCTTTGCAAAATGCCCAAGCTCTCCGCATTCTCCTGTGATAATGGCATGCCGTACTGTTTTATTTTTCTCGCTTGGATTCTGCAACAGTGCTATCTTCCCTGCGATTCTCTTTGAAATGACCGGAAATCCAACTTCATTTAACACCTGAACTTTTGTTTTGCATGGTTTCAATATCTCTACGCCCAAAGCCTTATGTACCTTCTGAATACTTTTATCTTCCAACGCAGATACAGATATAGCCGGAACATCAATTCCTATTGTTTTCAAAAACACTAATAGAGTAATGCTGTCCAGTCCTCCTACAGATACATGGGCATTTAATCCACGCTTGTCCATCTCAGTTACAAATTCATTCGCCCGTAATTCTGACCTCTTTTTCTTAACCTCATATGGTAGGTTCTGCATAGCAGTCATTCTCGCCCTTGCTTCCGCTTTTTTCTTTTTATATTCTGCAAGTCCTTCATCCGGCAGCTGCATTCCTTCCGTATGTTCATCATTCAGAAAATAAAACATTTCTTGTTTTTCCATTTTCGTCACCCGATAAAATCAAACAATGTCGGTGTTTCAATTTCGTTTTCAGAAGCCTGCAAATACCCGACTCCATCCCGGAAGTAATCCGGGTTCAATTCGCAGCCATATCCGCGTCGGTGCATCTTCACCGCCGTCATTGGTACTGTCATAAGTCCGCCGAATGGGTCATAGACCAAATCTCCCTCATTCGAGTATCTGTTAATGATTCTTTCAACAATATCCAACTGTAATGGGCATACGTGCATCTGTTTTCGCCTTCTGCTTTGTGAAGTATTCAGGGTCCGCATACGGTTAATATCATCCCATACCTCCAGATTATTCCAGCTCCCTGGGGCAACTACCATGAATATTGCCGGCAATTTCCCATGTTCATCCAGCTCTTTAGCGAGTTTTACATGTTCGTTATAGTTATACACATGTTCCCGGGAATACTGTCGGTAAACGCGTTGCAGATTATCAACTGACAGATCTGTCAATTCTTCTTTCCTCACCAGTCTGTCCCCGGAACTTCTCCAATAAGCGTGCGCATCTATTTGCCATTGCGCCCTTGTATAATCATCTTTTGATTTTGTGACCGGAGTGTCGGCATATGCTGTGGATCTATCCGTGGGGAGCTTTCTGAAAAGCAGAATGTATTCTGGACATCCGACCCCCATCTTTGAACCATCTTTGCACTGCTCTGTCCATCCAAGCCGGTAAGTCTGGTTGTTTTCCCTTACCACATCTGTTACAACTGTGATCATGCCAAAATATTGAAACCCATGCTTCATATAATGTTCGATGCAAAGAGCATGAAATGGTTCAATAGTTGGCATACCGGTACCGGTTGCATTACCAAACAATACCCTGTCTTTTACATGAATAGCTGCCACTCTTCCCGGTTTAAGTACACGTAAAAGTTCCGGAGTAAGAAAATCCATCTGTTCAAAGAACCTGTCCGTATTCTGATTATGACCAAAATCATTGTAATTTGCAGAATATTCATAATGATTGCCAAACGGAATGGATGTATGTATCAGATCAACACTGTTACTTTCCATCTGCCGTGTCTCTTCTACGCAGTCACCATATACCGCCGTATAATGTTTTCCCTGTACTGTCCTGTCAGCCCTGCTCCCTTCCACGCCCATCTTCCTTTCCAGCCGTTCTGTTTTGTTTGCGGCATTCAATCCATATTTCTTTACAATTTCAACCATCTTCTGAACCATGTGATTGTGGTTTTTCCATTTTTCCAACAAGGCCTCTCTGATGGCACTTTCATTCTCCATGTAGATAATGTCAATAATCACTGTCTCTGTCTGAAGGAATCGGTAACACCTGTGGATGGCCTGAATGAAATCGTTGAACTCATAGTCAATTCCAAGGAATATCTCCCGGTGGCAATAACGCTGGAAATTGCATCCGGATCCGGATAATGATTTCTTTGTAGCAAACAGTCTGACATTTCCGTTTGAGAAATCAATCACTCGTTGCTCCCGAATGTCGTAGTCCATAGATCCGTAGATATCAACAATTTCCGGAAGTGCCTTTTTGATTGCGTGTCGTTCCGATTCCAGATCATGCCACAGAAGAAAATGATCGTCCGGATCTGCATCAACAATGCGTTTCATCTCTTCCACACGAGCGTCAATACTTTCTCTCTTTACAGCCGCAGCTTCTTTGAGGCCTTCCGCCGCTTCTTGGAAAAGCCGGATCTGTCCGTCTCTGTCAGCTGTATCGCCATAATGGACAGGTAACTCATGCCATCTCACATCAAGCGGAGGAAGATTATATCCTTCGTCTGAATATTCCGGATTGAGATCTGAAGGTTTCGTAATAAACAGCGCCCACGACGACACCCATAACCAGAACTCATCCTCCATATTTGGATATAGTGTAAGGTTGTTTGCCTTTGTGCTATCTCTCTGGAAGAATCGTGTCAACGCCTGTCCCGTGTCCATCACTTCCAGATATCCCGCATAATGAATCAGCTCTTTGTATTTGTTCGGCGATGGTGTTGCAGTAGCCACAAGTTTGTATGGCACGTTTTTGAACTTATCAAGGAACGTCTGATATGTCTTACTGCCGAAACTCCTTAATACACTTGCTTCGTCCAGTGACGTTGCGCAGAAGTAATCTGGCCGGATATCTCCATCCCGGACGCGCTCATAGTTCGTGAGAACAATCATGGATCCTGACGCTTCCACTTCTTCCATCGTCCGGCAATACGTAGGCTTCTCATATCCAAGCAGTTCCACTGCGTCTCTTGTAAACTCCTGTCTTACACCAAGCGGAAGTACAATTAATGCTCTTCCTCCGCAATGCACTGCCGCCTGATAGCAAAATTCTATCTCCTGCACGGTCTTTCCTAACCCGAAAGACTCAAATAATGCTCGGCGGCCACCTTTCAACGCCCAGACAACAGCATCTCTTTGATGCGGCTTTAATGCTGGGTTGATCTGCTCCGGACTGACCTCAAATCCGGATTCTGCTGCCAGCTCAACTTTTGTTAATAAAAATTCTTTATAAGTCATTTTTCCAAAAGGAACCCGATATATCGTTACCCCGTCCGGAGGTTCTGCTCCTTTCCATTTTGATAGTCATGATTGACTTAATTTATTAAAAATCAAATTGTACGTGAATCGCTTTCTGCAGTCCGATTCTCGCTTTTTTTATGCTATCCAGCTCTATCTTCCTGATAGCTTCTTGGATATCCCTGTCCTTATCTTTGACATATACATAGCCATCCGGTGCATACAGACTTTTCACTCGTCCGTTAATCCTGTCCAGAATAGCCTGATATGACATATAGTTTTTCCGGCCTGCTTCCCTAGCGGATCGATACACATCAACTATCTCGCCCTTGTCATTAATCTTAACGATCCGGAATTCACACCCATTCTTCAAACCGGTCAGTTTTGCTAATTCACTTTTTGATAAAACTCCGATATTTCCCAGGCAGTCATCTGATTTCAGTCCGTTTTTATGGTAAGCTGACATTCCCGTCAAAATTGACCTGATACTTCCCGTCATATCCCGGAACGTCATACCATGCACTTACATCTATGCTCTTTATTCTCACGGCAAACTCCTACCTTTTGATCTTTTTACTTTTCCTTTTAGTTCCTCCGTACATAAATTTATACATATTCCCGTTCCTTCCTGTCACTTTTATTCTCTGTATGTCCTTTCGTGCGTATTTTCGTTCTTTTGCCATAATTACCGTCCTTCCTTTACATGATCCGGAAAATCATCCCATTTTCTTTTGACTTCCGTTCTGCTTTTTCTACGGCTTCAGAGTATTCCGTGCCGGCTGCTTCCATCCTTCCGTTCTCCCACCGGATTACCCACACTGTTTTTCTTTTATCTTCCTTTTCCCCTGCATTAAGCTTTCTATATGCATCTGTCAATTCTTCTATACTGTGTAGGAGACTGTATCTTATCGCATCCCGTATAACTTCTTCTACAGTAATCCCTTCCGCTGAAAGCTCGTGAATTTCCGCATATTTTCTTCTTAATGTAGCCAGGTTCTCAGCCTTCTCAATTGCATCTTTTTTCATGTATAAGTCTACCGTCACTTTGGTAATCATTTCTCCCCCACTTCACATAAATGTACGCACAAGTCAAGAGCAACTTTTGCTAATCTGCTAACAGATACTTCATACGCAATTCTCTCTTCTTCTGTTTCATCTGAGATTCTCTTTTTATATGTCCGGCTCTGAATCCGTCCTTCAATTCTCACATAATCTCCTGCTACAAATCTTTCTGCAAACCAGGCATCTCTCCCCCAGCATATACATGGAATATAGTCCTGCTTTCCGTATGACCGCTTAACTTCAATCACCATATCTGCAATATCTCTTCCATTTGGTGTCTCCCTGTATGTAGGCTTTTTACATACAATTCCTTCAAGGTACACGTTGTTTTCTCCCTGGCATGTGCCTCCTGTTGCAAATTCTATTGTTCTTGCGAACAGAAACAGCTCCCGCTTGTTTTTCTGCACTCCATACCGCTTAAATGAACGTATCTGCCCACAGATTTTTACCGGCACTAATCTGCAGTCACTTGTAACATCCACGATGCGTTCCGATATAATAACCGGAATGCAGTCGATACGACCGCTTGTACGTTCTACTGATACTTCAATTTTATAAAACCTCTCACCATAAACCTCATGGCTATATGTAAATGGTGTTTCAATTATCCCCAGGATGGCTGCCTGGTTTGTTTCAATGATTTTATCTGACATAGTTCTCCTACCCTTCCTGAATTTTACTTATTTCTACTCTTCTGTATTTGTCTGTTCCTGTGATCAGCGGCATAACAGCCCGCATTGCTTCCGTAAAGTCTGATGCCAATATTTCACTTTCCAATGTCATCTTATCTTTGCGCTCAATCTTTAATTTGAATTTTTTCATTGCATTACTTCCCTTTTTTGTTTACAATATAAATGGTTGTTTGTTTGAGCACCCCTTGCCTTGCCTGGCTTTTCGGGGTGCTCTTTTACATGAATCCGAACAGGATATAAAATGCCACAATCCCTGCCCCTGTAAGCGCGCTTAATGCACATCCTATCAAGTCTTCCCGAAACCTCCTGCTGCCAATGTACTTCTTGATTCTCAGAATCTGCCGGCGCAATACTATTTTGGCTCTCATTCTTCTATCTTTAAGATGCGCCATTATTATTGATATAATCTCCGTATTACAAGCTCTTCTCATATTTTCCCTTTCATCTGCTTCCTTATTTCTTCCATAGTTTTTATTTCGTTTTTTCGTTTTTCTTCGTAATATCTAAGAAGATCCTTCCAATCTTCAAATGACTCTGCCGAACACTCCTTCATCATTTTTTCTGAAAATTCAATCTCGGTTTTGTATTTTTCAATTTGTTCTGTCAGCAATATTAATATATCAATCCACTGATCATACGTAAGTGATACAGAAATCTTTTTAACTTCTTTCCCTTCCTGCATAACTTTTCTCTCCCTTCCATATGTATCCAGTATCTTCCCATAGCTTCTTTGGTGATATGTGGTAACTGATTCTTCCCTGCCTGGAATCCATTTGTGAAATGTCTGTCACAAGTTCCCCGTTCCTTGTAGCCCGCCCGATCGGCAGCCATCCGGCAATAATTCCTGCACGGACCCATGACGAATCTTTTCCGTATATTTCGGCCACAAGGGACACTGGAACATCCCCCGGATGGAATTCCGGAACGTTTTCGGCAGGTATTACATCGTTCAGTGCTTTTAAAATTGCGGCGGAAATCGCTCCCGCCAGTGCTTCTTTATCTATTCCTTCCATTCTTTGTACCTCCCTTTATGTGATGATTCCCGTAATCCCATGCTTGTCACACAAGCTATAGAAATCGTTTACGAGCCTGTCCCGATAATCAAGTATCTCCGTCCTGTGATATCCGGCATCTTTCAGTGCCTCTTTAATCTCCCACCAGTTCCCGCCTATGTACTCTTTCAAATAATCACGGAAATAAACGATCCCGCCCCTGAATACCGGCAGGCATCCTGCCTCCCCGATAATACGTTTTGGCTTCTTTTTCTTCTTTTCTTTTTGTTCCATCACTCTCACCTCTCTTTCGTTATTGCCATCATTACGACACTGATTACAATATTCCTAACAGCTTTGCTATGGCCGCCATTCCTATGAAGCTCCCGGCAATTCCACTTATTGTCGGTAATGCCGCTTCATAGATAAAATACTTTATCCTTTCCGTCTCACATCATCTCCTTTTTTACATTTATCTCTGTTGTTTTATTGCTGCTAGTTTCTTTCTCTTTGTGCTGGTTTATATGTTCTCTCAATGGTTTTATGTATTAAACCTATCAGTCAAAAAAAATATCACTCACTTTTCTATTTAGAGCAGTTGCTATTTTTTTTAAAGTATCTGTCGTAGTTGTTGTCGTTCTTCCCGTTTCAAGTCCATTGATTATACTTCGTGCAACTCCTGATTTTTCTGCCAGTTCCGCTTGTGTCATTCCTATTTCTTCTCTCACTTCTTTAATTTTATATCCCATGCTTTACCCTCCTTTCTCAATTTGTAACTAGAGTTTAACATATTAAACCCTATGTGTCAACATATCAGACATATATTTTTTAATATATTAAACTTAATTTTGTTTAATATATTGACCTTTTATTTTTTGTATTGTATACTATGTTAAACAGAAAGAAGGTGATAAATTGACGCTCGGCGAAATAATAAAAGAATATCGTATAAAGCATGGTATGAGTATGAGAGAATTTGAAAGAATTAGTGGAATAAGTCGCGGTTATCTTTCCATGTTGGAAAAAAATGAACACCCGAAAACTAAAAAGCCTATAACCCCATCTGTCGATATAATCCGGCAAGTTTCCGTTGCTACTGGTATTTCATTTGATAAGTTATTTGATATGATGGAAAATCAACCTGTTTCTATAGCTTCAGATAATCACGATTTGTCTTTGTCTCCACTTGAAAAAGAGATAATTAAGAAATTCCGAAAATTAAATAATGGCGAACGTGATATGCTTTTACGATCTCTAGGTATTGATGTAAAAGGGGAATCCACAAAAACAGGATAACTGCCAGAAAAAAGAATTTAATAGAAGTGGATTTTATATCTTAAAAATTTTTTAATATAACCGCTCCGGTGTATTAATTATATTGAAAATGTGGTGTTTTCCAATGCAGACAATAAAATACAAGAGAGGTAATACAATTTACATTAATTGATTTATGGTGAAGCAAATGAGAAGGCGAATATATGAAATTATAGAAAAAGCAGAAGATAACGACAAAATAAGCAAAATATATGATACTTTTATGATGATTGCTATTGTAGCAAGTATAATTCCGTTATGTTTTATTAAACAATACCCTGTTTTCATTGTAACAGATAAAGTTACGGTTGTCATATTCCTTGTGGACTATATTCTCCGGCTAATAACTGCTGATTATTTGACTGAGAAAACAGGGATTGTTTCCTTTTTAACATATCCTTTTCGACCTATGGCAATTATAGACTTACTTTCCATATTGCCATCAGTAACTAATTTAAATTATGCCTTTAGAGTTTTCCGTATATTCCGATTATTTAAAACATTGCGTGTTTTTAAATTTTTCAGATATTCTAAAAATATAATGATTATAGTTAATGTTTTATCGAAAAAGAAGGACGCTTTATTTACTGTTGGTATATTAGCATTATCATATATTTTTGTAACTGCTCTTATCGTTTTTCAAGTTGAACCTGATACCTTCGATAATTTCTTCCAGGCTATTTATTGGGCTACTGTTTCATTAACTACTGTCGGTTATGGTGACATATATCCCACTTCGAATATAGGAAGAATCATTAGTATGATATCGTCTTTTTTAGGAATTGCAGTAGTTGCCCTTCCTTCTGGAATTATAATATCAGGATATCAAGAAGAGCTTGAAGAATAAGATGAAAGTAGATTTTATAAAATAACCGCCTTGGCGGATTATATAAATATGTGGTGTTTTCTATGTACAGATATCTATCCAGGAGAAAGAGAGGAATACTTATGAGAAAGAAACTATTATCACTGTTCCCGTTAATGATTTTGCTGCTCAGCTTGTTTTCATGCCTGGCCGTAAATGCCAAAGATGCGTATGATTATAATGATGTGAAGCCTGGCACCTGGTACTATGGTTATATTTCTGACGTTTCCACCAAAGGATTAATGACTGGTATGAATGAAACCACTTTCAATCCTAACGGCACTTTAGTAAGAGCGCAATTTGCAACTATACTTTATCGTATGGCAGGTACGCCTTATACTGAGTATACATATAAATTTCCAGATATTCCCAATGGTGAGTTTTATTCAATGCCTGTCACATGGGCAAACAACCATGCAATCGTAACAGGATATGCCAATACAGGTTTATTTGGTCCGAACGATTTTATAACACGTGAGCAATTGGCTACTATGCTTCATAGATACTGGCTATTTAGTGGGTTTGATACAGGCGTAAAAGCAAATTTATCAAATTACCCTGACGCAAGTAAAGTAAGTGCTTTTGCTAAGGATGCTATGGGGTGGGCTGTTGGTCACGGTCTGATTCAGGGTGACAATGGGTATTTGAATCCCCAAGGAATTGTCAACAGGGCAGTTTGTGCCACAATGATTGCACGTTTTACGGGCTATTCAGAACCTTCAACACCTCAACCACCAATAAATCAGAATCCAGAAATTCCTACTGGAGATTATACTTATGTGTTAAACACTAGCACTATGAAGTTCCATTATCAGAACTGTAAGGATGTTCCGAAAATCAGTCCTGAAAACTATTCTACTTCAAATGCAACTCGTGATTATATAATAGGGTTAGGATATTCCCCCTGCGGACATTGTCACCCATAATTAACCTCTTCCATAACCGAGTGCAGATGCCGTCGAAATAATAAAATACGCCCCACGGCTGCAACCGTGAAGCGCTTTAAATAGATTGTAACCTATCAACCACGGGTGGATGATAAAATACTCTCCGTACAATAGTATTTTACCATACGTCCCCGCAAAATGGTAGGGTGTATTTTTTATACCCTTTTTACGAAAGGATGATACTATGTCACTCATTAAATGCCCGGAATGTGATCTGCAGGTAAGCGATAAAGCTATATCCTGCCCACATTGCGGATATCCGATGAAGCAAATTGAGATCACGAATAAAGGACGTGGTAAAGCCAAGCCAAAACACCGTAGGCTTCCGAACGGATTTGGCTCAATAACAGAAATAAAAAATCAAAATTTGAGGAAGCCTTTCCGTGTGATGGTAACTGTCGGTAAAACCCCTCTCGGCAGGCCTATTCAAAAGCTGTTAAAACCGACTGCATTTTTTGAAACATATAATGAAGCATATATGGCACTAGTCGAATATAACAAAAATCCTTATGACCTCGATTCCGATATGACTGTACAGGAATTGTATGACAAATGGACTGACACTTACTTTGAAAACACCACCGAAAGTTCCAAACGCACTATCACTTCTGCGTGGGCATACTGCTCTTCTATTTACAACATGAGAGCAAAAGACGTCAGGGCACGTCATATTAAAGGGTGTATGGATAATGGATATCGGATTGAAACCAGAGGGGCGAAAAAAGGAGAAAAAGTGTTCGCTACTGCCAGTACAAAATCAAGAATTAAATCCTTGTTCAATCTGATGCTTGATTATGCTCTGGAATATGAAATTGTCGACAAGAACTATGCAAGGACATTTGAAATATCATCAGATATCATAAAAGAAAAGGAGGCGGCTAAAAGAGGACATATTATTTTTACTGATGAAGAGCTAAAAAAGCTATGGGATAATGTTGCTCAGATAAAATATGTGGATTGGATATTGATTGCGTGTTACATGGGATGGCGTCCTCAAGAGTTAGCCATATTGAAATTAAGTGATACAGATCTTGAAAACTGGACGATTACCGGCGGAATGAAGACAGATGCCGGAAAACAACGCACTGTCCCAATACATAGCCGAATCAGAGAGCTTGTCCGGAATAATTATGAATATGCAAAATCTATAGATAGCGACTATCTGTTCAACGACAAAGGAAATACCCATTCCGGCAGCTGGAAGCTCACATATGACAAATATGCTAACCGTTTTAACAAGGTCATATCTTCGCTGGACCTGAATCCGGCACACCGGGCACATGATTCACGCAAAACATTTGTCACTATGGCAAAGAAATGCGGCATGGATGATAATGCCATTAAAGCAATAGTCGGTCATAAGTCACAGGATATCACTGAATCAGCCTACACAGAAAGAGACATAGAGTGGCTTCGGAGAGATATAGAGAAAATCGAGTAGGAGGGAGTGATTAACTCCCGTCCTCTCACACCACCGTGCGTACCGTTCGGTACACGGCGGTTCTTTAGTTTTCGCAAACTACCAGATA
>SFGN01000082.1 GCA_004556565.1 Lachnospiraceae bacterium
GCCTGTTCTTCTTCGGCGGGTACAGTTAAGCACGGTATCAAATAATCCCCTTGCCTTTCGTATTTGCCGCCCAGTTCCTCAAATAATGATTTTGCCATTGTCTGTTACCTCCACATTCTTTTTTATTTTGAATGTCCGCAAAATCCGTCCTACATCGCTTGACCATGATGTAAGACTTAAAATAGAGACTGTAAAAGATGCTGATGAAAAAGAATGGATTGGAGTATTTACATCTTCTGAAGAGATGCATAAGGGTTCTGCTGGAAATGTGCAGATGAATCAGTCTATTGAATCAATACTTCGTCTGGCACTTAATTGGGAACAGGTGAATGGAATTGTGATTAATCCGTTTGGTAAGTATATTCAGATGACAAAGAAGATGATAGAGCTTTTAATCAATGGGTATGAATATAATGAGAATGAAAGGAAGAGCAAAGATGATGAGAACAATTAAAGTTACAGGAAAAGGGAAAATAGCAGTAAAGCCGGATAAAATCCGGTTATATGTCAACAAGGAAGAACTTTGCAAAGAATATGAAGATACTCTCCGAAGGTCAACAGAAGATACAGAGCTTCTCAAGGATTTGTTTGAGAAACTTGGTTTTCAGAGAAAAGACCTTAAAACAGTATATTTTAATGTCGATACAGAATATGAAAGCTATCAGGACAGAGATAAGAGCTGGAAGCGAAGATTTAAAGGTTATAAGTATAATCACCATATGAAAATAGAGTTTGCAGCTGATAATAAAAGATTAGGGCAAGTCCTTTACGCTTTGGCTCATAGCTCATTAAGGCCAGAGTTTTCTATTGAGTATACAGTGGCAGATGTAGAAAAATGTAAAAATGAGCTGTTACATAAAGCAATCGAGGATTCCATTCAAAAGGCACAGGTGCTTACAACAGCAGCAAATGTGAAATTGGGTGAAATACAGGCAATTGATTATTCTTGGGGAGAGATAGATTTTGTAACAAAGCCATTGAATGAAATGAGATTAATGGAGTGTACGGAATGTGAAATGAGTGCACCGGGAGCATATGATATAGATATTGAGGCAGACGATATTAATGTTACTGATACGGCAACTGTAATATGGGAAATTGCATAAAGAGGAAGATATAAATAGATTAGACGAAAAGCAAGAGGCACCGTTAAAGTAGGTACCTCCTTCTTTTTAGAGAGTTAGCTCTTTTTCTGATATGGGAATTTGCATCTCCGGAGCATTAAGTAGTGCTGTGAAATTCTGTCTAATGATATTCAGTGTCTTCTGCTTTTTCTGCAATTCTTGTTTTTCCCGGACAGTAGCAGCTTGTTCAGATTCAAGATTTTCTATCCTATTCTGGATTTTATTAGAGCTTGGGATTTTGGTAACACCGAGATCCTGAAGCTCTTTTTTTAGTGAATCGTGCAGTTGGTATTCTGCTTGATGTTTGGTTCGGTATGCTTTTGGATTTTTAGCAGATTTGCAATCTTCAATCACTTTTCGGCAGAGACGGTAAGAATCACAGTGTTTTTGAATGATTTTCTGTGTGCTCAGCTCACTGTTGATTTGCGTTATTCTTTGATCAGCCGCTTTAACAGAAGCATCAACATCAGAAACATGCTGTTGGAAATCTTCATAATTCAGCAGGTTATTTTCGGAAAGATAGTTGAAGGTGCGTGCCGCTTCTTTCAGGTTATTTAGTTTTGCCTATCGTTCAAATCCTTCTCGATTGCCGGTCGTAACATAAGTGGAGATATTGATATACAGGCGAGCTTCTCTGGACAGATGCCTTGGAGCTTTTATTTTGTTACGGTTTTTTGCCAAACGGATGCGGACATTTTCTTCTGAATAATAGCTTCCAAGAGATTTCATATAAGTGAAGTTTTTCTGTTCCGGTGCACGGAAGGACAGGTGTTTTCCCTGTCGGACTTCATATCCGGCTAACTGCATTTTTTGTAAAAATTCCTCATAGTTGATGGAAGTCCAGATTGCTTTATCAACTGCAACACGTAGCTTGGCTTTCCAGCTGGTGCCACGATGATATTCCATGTTCTCCTTATAACTTTTGCCTTTTTCTCCGGTTGGCATACTGGTGGCAAGTCCATTTTCATGGCAGATACGATTACTGATCCGGCAGATTTTATGGTAGCTCCGCTTATTGGAAACATACTTGTGATGATCAACAAAACTTGCTGCATTAAAGATGATGTGGTTATGGATATGATTTTTATCAACATGGGTGCTTATCACATATTCATATTTTCCTTTCAGTACTTCGTTTGCAAATTGTTGCCCTAAGCGATGGGCAGTTTCGGCATCAACTTCTCCAGGTTTAAATGACTGGATCAGATGAAATGCCAGGTTATCACCTTTGTCCATTCCATTCTTTTTTGCCATTTCTCTTGTCATAGAAAATTCAAGATCTGCAGTTTCCGGGGAACAGCCAAAACTGGAAACTAACAGTTTTTCTTCTGTTTTATCTGGATTCGTGATGTAGTCCAGAGCTTTCTTGTCTGTTACTTTAATTGGGAAGATCTTAAGATACGCCATAATTCTTTCACCATCTCTTTTAATTCTTGCTTTTCTTCCGGATACAGATCACCGGTGCTGTTTACTTTTTTGGCAATCTGATTAATATTCACACCGATCTTATGCATTTCCTCATACTGTTTCTTCAGTGGAGTGGTATCGGTGTTGACGATGTAACCGTCGATTGCCATTTTACGAAGATAAGCTCCCATATTTTTTGTCTTTGATTCAATCATCTTTCTACGAATAAGCTTTTTTTCTTCTGGGGAAACACAAAACAAAATCTGTATATTTCTTTTTCTCTTTGCCATAGGCAGATTCTCCTTTCTTTGGTTCTTCGAAGTAGTGACTTCTGTGTTTTTAATTTAGGGCAGGGTTCCCTAAATTGCTGGTTTTCCGGAAGTGTATATACACTTCCTGTCCTTGCTATTTACCGGTGGCACAGCCTCCGGAAGAGAGTCTTAAAAAAGAACCCTCTATAAATAAGGTACTGAGAGAAGAAAAAGAGGACATCGAAGCTCAGAAGTATGACGCAAGCATGATTCTGTGGTATAGTAAAATCTGAATGAAAAAGAAGAAAAGAGGTCAAACCGATGTCACGGAAAAACCATAAGATGATAGATGGGAGATTACTGCAAACGAATAAGAAGTATTCCCAGTTAAAAATGAAGCAGAAAGAAAAGATTGCGGAATGGATGTTTCAGGCAGATAGTGTCAAATGACCTATGAAAAAGCAGAGCCAAAGAAAAAGGCTCAATGAACCTTGAAAATTGTAGATATTTTTAGATAGTGGTGATCATCCGCCACCCTTGACAGCACGAAAAAGAACCGCTGTAGGTTTATCACCGACGGCGAAGAACTCAGGAACAGTTAGATTTTCTCCGTCGATTACAGCAGTGTAGCAGTTCTTTTTCGTGCTATCAAGGGCATGCCGCTTTGCGGTGGCTGGATATTTCCCTCCGGCTCGGAATCTAAGAACAGTTAGCGGCTTCGCCGTTTTGCATGTTCAGTATTGTTTGCTGACCGAGGAAAATCAGCAGCTGCCATTTACCAGGCATGGTATCAGAATGAGATAGCATCTCTACTTCATTTAAGACTTTATAGTTATTGTGTTGGTGCGGCCTTAAAAAATTATAATAAGCAACCCACAGGGCAAGATCATAGTTGGCACCATCGATATTATCGAAACCGTTGGTTTTGCGGTAGGAAGCTTTGTATGTCCGGTTTAAGCGTTCAATCATCTGCTTATACGGACGGAATTGTTTTGATACGGCATCATCATTGGAAAGTCCGATTACCTGGGTAATCTCAAACTTGAATTTTTCACCGAATTCGTGAAAAAACTGCTGTGCAGCAAGTGGATAGGCACTGTATCCATCGGCAATAAAGTTGAAGTTTTTTGGTAACTCTTTCAGATTACGGAATGCCATACGCATGGCAAGGATGCAAGGTCCAACACCGCGGTTGCCGGATACCTGATAGCCGATAATGGAACGTTTGGCAGCATCCATGATAAACCAGATGTAGGTTTTGATACCACGGATTTTGATGTAGGTTTCGTCAGCGGTAAATGTATTACCGGTTTTATAGTCATAGTTATCTACAAACGGTTTGATGCACAATGATGCCGTTTTACAATAGTTGGCAACCTGCTGGTGAGAGATGGAAATGCCATGGATATCTTTGAGAGCCTGGCAGGTTTTTCGGAGAGAAAGTCCGAGATTTACTCGGTAAGTAAGGCACAGAGACATCACATGTTGATTATGCTTGTTGAATTTAAGGGAAGATGCATTTTTCGGAAGGCTGTTTAAGTCCATGCTGAAAAAATCTATCAGGAATTCCCGGTAGATGTAGTGAAGTTTGTATTTGTTTTTACCATCCGGTTCTTTTAAGTCTTTCGGATCGACTTTCTTCAGGTTGTGAAGATAATAGGAACATTTTTTGTTAACACATTTATGTACAACAAAGTGTTTCCGGTCTTTTATTGGAACCAGTGAATGGCTGCAGTAAGGACATTTTAGAGAATACGGTCTGGCAAAACGGTTTTCTTCTGGTGAAAAGGCAGAGGAACATACTTTGCAGAGGAGCTGCCCTTTGGAACCGTTATTTTTATAAAGGTATGGTTTCGGGGCATTACAGCGTGGGCAGGTACAGTTGTCGTCAATATCACATTCGCTCCTGCGCTGAACAGGTTTGATCTTTTTGCCATACCGCCATTCCAGATACGGGATGTACTCTTTGTAATCCCATTTCTGGTAATAAATGATCTTTGGAAGCCGGTCAATCCGAAATTTTTGATATTTGGGTGAATGGGAATCATCGAAAGCCCACTGCTTAAGAGGGATATATCTACAGATAAAATTTAAAAGCCAGCAGATTTGTTTATGTTGGTATTGAATTAGTTGAAGTAAATAAAGTATAATGTCCATGAGCATTGTCTCCTTTGTAGGTAATGGTGTTTGTGGTGAACTCATTATACTTCATTTAAGGGGGTAATGCTCTTTTTATTTGCAAACCTCCGATAAATCAAGGTTTTTAAACGTTTTAGAACAATAAAAAAGGGTAGTTTTTGACACTACCTTCAGGCAACCAGAGATTATTATATGAAAAAATGTACTTTTCCGAGTGACAAACATCTGGAAGAAGTGGTGGATTCTGTTTATGAAAAAATTGAAGATGCAGAAATCTGGATTCCGTATGGAGAGGTCTTCAAGCATTATAAATCCAAACGATCGGATATCAACAAACGTGTCAGAAAATCTCTGAATGAAAAAGAAGAGAGTCAGATTGAGAAGGTCTGTTTTATGAATATGTGTATGATTCAGGATCATAAAGGGAATGTACTGGCTCTGGATAAAGTAAATGATAGCTATACCGGTACAACTTTTCCAGGCGGTCACGTAGAAGCAAATGAGATTTTTCAGAAATCTATGATTCGGGAAGTCTGGGAAGAAACAGGACTTACGGTTGAAGCACCGAAGCTTGGAGGATTATATCATTGGCATAAGAGCGGAGTGCACTATGTTATTACCTTGTATAAAGCGGATAAGTTTACCGGAGAATTAAAGAGTTCTGAGGAAGGAAGAGTTTATTGGATTCCGCTGGAAGAGTTAAAAACAAAAGAACTTGCTACAGGTATGGAACACGTTTTGCGGATTCTGGAATCAGAGAAGGTGGACGAGTGCTATATGCATCTGGAAGCAGATGGATATGTGGGAGACTTGTATTAAAGAATTACATGAGAAATGGCTGCCTGCTCATTGGAGAAAAGACAGCCATTCTTTATAAGATACATCATTCATCTATTCTGTTTTTTGCGGTTCGTTTTTGGAAGTGAAATTAATATATTTGGCACGTTGTAAAATTGAAATAACTGCATCAATGCTTTCAGGATTGGAGAAGCTCATGATAAAAGGTTCTTCTTTAAATTCCATGGGTTCGAACCCAGGATTCTGATCTGGATTCTTGAGTATATGGATGGGACGTGCACTCTGATTATAAAATGCCAGTTGTGCGGAATCTGTAGTGTTACCGATGACACCAATGCCTACATCCCCTTTTCCAAAGTCTATTCTATGTTTATTTAAGTTGATCATTTTCAAAAATCTCCTTTTTCAAAAATAGCATATTTAGTAATTTTCTATTATTCCCGAAGTAGGGATATCTTTTAAAAAGTCACTGTTGGAAGTAATCGGAGAATCTACAATCTGAACGCCGCTTCGTTTCATCATTCGGAATTTGAAATCAAGAAGTTCCGGTGGAACTTTCAGTTCTGCGGCAGCCTGGAAAAAGGACATATCAGCGTTAAGCATCTCCAGGACATCTTCATCTTCCAGAAGATAATCAGCGGCAAAGCAATTCGCTTCATATTCACATTGTGACACTCCATCGAATAATTCAAAATCATGAAAACACTTGATCTGAAGGGGTTTCTGATGAAGGAGTGCGTGACCGATCTCGTGGATCAGGATAATCTGCTGTATGATTTCCGGTAGGTCGCAGTTAATGACGATGCAGGTCTTTCGACATTCCCGCATACAGAAGCCTTTGCAACAGTTTGGATCAGTTCCAAGCGGAAGCTTTTTAACAATAATATGCATAGCGGCTGCAAGGCGGTACGGATCACTTTCCTGATATTTTGCTTTTACTTTATTAACAGTGTCTCTTATACATTTTGAACTCATAAAAACACCTCGATATTTCATAAGATAGTTTGCTGCAAGTATAGAGTAGCAAAAGTGCTGTACGAAAATACGGACACCTATGAATCACTTTCCATTTCAGTGTTTTTCTTTTTCCGTCCAAATGTCTTTTTGGCTTCCATCTTACAGGAAAGATATGCTTTGGTTACAGCCTGATAGAAAGCATCTTTTGCTTCTTCGTCGAGTTCGCCACCAGCAAAAAGAGCACGGTTGGCTTCGAGAATCTCATTGATGTCCCTGGCTCCTTTTTCACCAAGCTGTCCATTGACTTCATCAATATAATCCATTTTTTCAATTCCGTAAGAAGGATCTGTGATCTCATCATGTTTCAAATAATCGTAAGAGACATTCAATGCATGAGCGAGCTTTCTCATAGTAGAGATTCGTGCGATGGTGCCGGAACTTTCATAAGCTGCGATCGCACGCTGGGATACGCCGACCAGTTCTGCAAGTTCTTTTTGTGTCAGATGATTTTGTTCTCGTTGATATTTAATCTTGTCTGAAAAATTCATAGTGGGATCCTTTCCAAGTTTTTGAAATCGTAACTTCATCAACTTTATAAAAACTATTGACAGAGTTCATTATCACGTATAAAATACAAACAAATGTTCGTGAAGTTAGTAGAAATTATAATCTATAAACTTCACAAAGTCAATATGAAGCAAAGAACTTTTATTATGATTTTTAAGACTGGTAGGTGAATGTTATGAGCAGGACAATTCTTCATTCAGATATGAATTGCTTTTACGCAAGTGTTGAGATGCTGCATCATCCAGAACTTGCCGGGAAGCCGATGGCAGTCGGTGGTGATCCGGAAGCAAGACATGGAATTGTGCTGACTGCAAACTATATTGCGAAGCGAGCCGGAGTAAAAACAGGCATGGCATTGTGGCAGGCAAGACAGGTTTGCCCAGAAATAATCTTTGTACCGCCTCGCATGGATCTTTATTTGAGGTTTTCCAGAATGGCACAGGAGATTTACAGTGAATACACAGATCAGAGAGAACCATTTGGGATTGATGAAAGCTGGCTGGATGTGACCGCCAGTACTTCTATCAAGGGAGACGGAATGAAGATTGCAAAAGAGATCAGCAGTCGGATTAAATATGAACTGGGGGTTACCGTAAGTATTGGTGTTTCCTGGAATAAGATATTTGCAAAGCTCGGTTCTGATTATAAAAAGCCGGATGCCATTACAGAGTTTTCCAAAGACAATTACAAGGATATTGCATGGAAACTTCCAGTAGGTGATTTACTCATGGTCGGAAGAAGCACTGAACGGACGATGAAGAAACTTGGCATTTGTACAATCGGAGATCTGGCAGGAGCAGAACCTTCTATATTAGAAACATATCTTGGAAAGATGGGATTGGTACTTCATACCTTTGCAAATGGATGGGATGAAACTCCAGTTTTGGTAGAAGGATATAAAGTACCGATCAAGTCTATCGGGAACAGTACAACAACGCCAAGAGATCTTGTTAGTGAATTGGACGTGAAGATTATTTTGATGGCTCTTTCAGAAAGTGTAGGAGCCAGGCTTCGTGAAAATGGTTTTCAATGCAGGACAGTAGAAATCTCGATTCGGGATAATGGATTGTATCATTTCACGAGACAGTGCAAGTTGGACAGGGCAAGTAATCTTACAGAAGAAATTGCCAGAACTGCATTTGAGTTATTCCAGAAAAACTATAATTGGGAACATCCAATTCGTAGTCTTGGTGTTCGAGGATGTGATCTGGTATCAGAAGAGATGCCGTATCAGCTTGATTTATTTATGGATGAAACGAAGAGAGAAAAAATCAAAAAGATGGACCAGGTGGTAGATGAGATCCGTGGAAGGTTTGGCTATCAGAGTATTCAGAGAGCATTTATGTATCAGGATAAGATACTGGCACAGCTGAATGCTAAGGAACATACGGTTCATCCACAGGCATATTTTCATGGATAGGAGAGAGCAGGTGTTTTGTAATGACAGCTAAAGTGTATGTAGATGTCCTGGCAGTATTCAGCCGGGAAGGAGAATTGATCCCTACAGCGTTTGTCTGGGAAGATGGACGTAAGTATGCGATTGATAAGGTTTCAAAACCGGAGCGTTGTGCCAGCCGAAAAGCTGGCGGAACCGGATATCGTTATACCTGTCAGGTGGGTGGAAAAATCTGTCATCTGACTTATGAAGAAAATGGCTCAATCACAAATTTTGTGGGATTTAGGATTCCGCTCGTAGCTACGGCGGCTCATATCGAATAGTTTCAGAAAGAAATATTCGTCATCAGGATATC
>SFGN01000019.1 GCA_004556565.1 Lachnospiraceae bacterium
TTGGTCGCTAATACAATAAAGGAACACAGATGGTTTTTCAATATAAAATTTATATCAGAGGGCTGGTATGCTACCCACTATCATGCCAGAAGCCTCAAAAAAGGCTGATAATTCAAGACTGTTTATGAGATTAGAAGGATGCTTGAGAACGAACATGCCAGGTTTTGCCTGGACATTTAATACTTTTTTTATAAACTTCACACAATTATTAGCACTCAACTCGAAAGAGTGCTAAAAACTTGTTGACTTTTTGTTTTGTTTGTATTAACATATGTCCTATCGAGGGCTCAGTCCCTTATTTACTTTGAAAACAAACAATATATGATAGAGAGATTAAAAAAGGAGTGTTCATTATGGCAGTAAAAAAGGGTAGTTTATCAATTGACAGTGAGAATATATTTCCGATAATTAAAAAATGGGTATATTCCGACCATGATATTTTTATGAGAGAGCTTGTTTCTAACGGCTGCGATGCGATCACGAAGCTGAAGAAGCTGGATATGATGGGCGAGTATGAGCTTCCGGAAGACTATAAGCCGAAGATTCAGGTTATTGTAAATCCTGAAGAGAAAACACTGAAGTTTATTGATAACGGTCTTGGCATGACAGCGTCAGAAGTGGAAGAGTATATTACACAGATAGCATTTTCCGGTGCTACCCAGTTCCTTGAAAAATATAAGGATAAAACAACGGAGGATGAGATTATCGGTCATTTCGGACTTGGATTCTATTCTTCATTTATGGTAGCTGACGAGGTTCATATAGACAGCTTGTCATATCAGAAAGATGCAGTTCCGGTTCACTGGGTAAGTGAAGGCGGCACAGAGTATGAGATGCAGGATGGAAACCGTCAGGAAGTCGGAACTGAGATTACTCTTTTCCTAAATGATGACAGCCTGGAATTTGCAAATGAATACCGTGCAAGAGAAGTGCTTGAGAAATACTGTTCCTTTATGCCGGTTGAGATATTCCTTTCAAAGGCAAATGCAGAGCCGGAATATGAAACAATCGATGAGGATGACGTGCTTGACACAGATGAAGTGGTTGAACACATTACGGAAGAAGTAAAAGAGGGCGAAGAAGGCGAGCCGAAGAAGAAGGCAAAAATCGTAAAACGTCCGGTTTCTCTGAGTGATACAAAGCCGCTGTGGACAAAGAATCCGAGCGATTGTACAAAAGAAGAATATATTGAATTTTATCGCAAGGTGTTCATGGACTATAAAGAGCCATTGTTCTGGATTCATTTGAATATGGACTATCCGTTTAACCTGAAAGGAATCCTGTATTTCCCGAAGATTAACATGGAATATGATTCCATTGAGGGTAAGATCAAGCTCTACAACAATCAGGTGTTCATCGCAGACAATATTAAAGAAGTGATTCCGGAATTCCTGATGGTATTAAAGGGTGTCATCGACTGTCCGGACCTTCCGCTGAATGTTTCCAGAAGTGCTCTGCAGAATGACGGATTTGTAAATAAAGTGGCAGATTATATTTCTAAGAAGGTTGCAGATAAATTGAACGGTATGTTCAAGACCGATAAAGAAAATTACGAAAAATACTGGGATGACATTAATCCGTTCATTAAATTCGGATGTCTGAAAGATGAAAAATTCGGAGATAAGATTAAAGGATCTCTCCTTTTCAAGAATCTGGATCACAAATATCTGACGCTTGAGGAATGTATTGAGGCTAACAAGAAAGAAAACGAGAAAGCTGATACTGCAGCAGAGGCAGAGGAAACCGAAAGCACGGAGGAAACCCCGGAAGCGGCAGAAGATATCGATGCCGAAGAGGAAAAAGAAGAGAAGAAAACGACTGTTTATTATGTGACAGATGAGCAGCAGCAGAGTCAGTACATCAATATGTTCAAGGGAATGGGACAGGATGCTGTCATCCTGACACAAAACATTGATTCTGCATTTGTCACATGGCTTGAGCAGCATAATGAGAACGTGAAATTCCAGAGGATCGATGCAGAAGTCCATGATTCGTTGAAAGAGGATATTGCAGAGGAAGAAAAAGAACAGTTCCAGAAAGATGTTGACAGCCTGACGGAAATTTTCAGAAGAGAGCTGGGAGATGATAAGCTTGAGGTGAAGGTTGAGAAGCTGAAAGATGAGAACATTGCTTCTATGGCGGTTCTGTCAGAGGATTCAAGGCGGATGGCTGAGATGATGCGGATGTATGGAATGGCGGGCATGGATCCGGATATGTTTGGGTCAAAAGCTACTTTGATTTTGAATGCTTCACATCCGCTTGTAAAATATGTGATGGAAAAGAGTGAGGGAGATAATGTATCTCTGATTTGCAAGCAGCTCTATGATCTGGCAATGATGGCACATAAACCTCTGAATCCGGAGGAAATGACAGCATTTGTACAGAGAAGCAATCAGATTATGCTGTTGCTTACAAAATAAAAATACAGATTTGATAAAACGAAGGGGACAGCTTAACATATCGGCTGTCTCCTTAATTGTCATGCATATGAAAAAAAGGTCCGGTGGACCTTTTTTAAGTTCCGGTATTCTTTTTTCAGAGCAGCATATATTCAATATTTTTTTGATCAAAAAACTTCTGTACCATGCTGTCCCATGTCTTTTCCAGAGATTTATCCATAGAAAATGATTTCAGTGATGTCCCGGTCGTGCATTGCAGACCGGCAGAATCAAAACGTATATTCAGATACAGTCCCTGCACATCTTCCGGCTGAAAATCCAGATTTTGCTGCAAAAGCAGTTTTTTTGTGTTGCCGGGAGAAAGCCGGAAAATGAATTTAAAGCTTAATGGTGTGCGGCGTCCTTTAATGACAGAATAACAAAAATCGCGAAGCTGCTCCCATGAAGCATACTCCGGAATATTTTCTTCAGAATCAAAAAAAGCTTTCTGTATATATCCGTCAATTGAGAACGTATTGAAAGTGACGATCTCTCCCTCAACAAACTGAAAATGATTGAACGTATCTGACAAAAGCAGATGTTTCATAAAGTTTTTTGTGCTGTTGAATTTTAGTGAAATCATATAAACCTCCGCGGTGACAATAACCATCCGCTATCATCATAACACAAAATATATAAAGCGTGAACCGCAACGTTGACTTTTATCATTAAAAAAAGTATTATTAGTTTAAATAGCATAAAGCTGTTTTAATAGTTTTACTGATATTTTGAAGAAAATTCTGGAAGGGTACAAAAGTGACAATTCATATAAAAAAAGATAAAAAAAACTTGATAGCCGGCTTAGTTGTCCTGGCTGTGCTTATATTAGTCATTGTGCTTATTGCCGGCGGGATCAGCAGGTTTACAGGAAAGGATAAAAAGACAGCCGAAGGACTTAAAATTATAGAGCAGGCGGAATCTGCGGACATTACGGCGATTGAAAGCAAGATTCAGAAACTGGAAGAGAAGGAGAAGGAGCAGAATGACCTGACAATCAGCCTGAAAGAGGCGTTTGCCAGTACAGTTGTTATGGGAGATTCCATTACTGAAGGGTTTTATCATTATGGAATTCTGAATGCATCCAGCGTAGTGTCAAAGATAGGTGTTGAACTGGATGAGCTGGACGAGGAAATTGAAAAAGTGAAAGAGCTGAATCCACAGGTTATTTTCCTGAGTTATGGGCTGAATGATATTCTGGCAACCAGGGGAGATACGGGGAGCTTTATAGATGAATATAAAACAATGATCGAAAAGGTTCAGAAAGAGCTTCCGGATACGAAGATCTTTGTTAATTCTATTTTTCCGGTAAAAGCGGAAAAAGCGCAGGAAGTCCCCGAATATCAGAAGGTTGACGAGTATAATACTGCGCTGCGGGAATTGTGCGATAAAAAGCAGATTGCGTTTGTAGATAATACAGCACTTGTCCATGATGAAGACTATGAAGAGGACGGGATTCATTTCAAAGCGGATTTTTACCCGGTATGGGCTGAACATATGGCGGAGGTGGCCGGATTATGACAGGACAGGGGACAGAATATGGGCAGGTAAGGCGAAACAGACGGGATGACGGAAGATATCCGCAGGTGCCCGGACTTACGGTGGCACAGATCTGCAAGTATATCCTGACACTGATGATTATTGCTTTTATAGTTTTAATGATGATTTTCACCGGAGGCAGCATGAAGTCGTTTGAGGAAGTTGCCGGTGTGGTGGAAGAGAAGATAGATACAGATAAGCTTGTGAAACAGGACGGACAGGCATTGAAGCGTTATTATGGGCTCAACAGTGCTGACTACGAGAATGTAATGCTGTATCTGTCGGAATTTAGTATTTCTTCGGAAGAGGTACTGATGATAAAGGTGAAATCGGAACAGCAGCTTCAGCAGGTAAGAGACGCGGTTGAACGCCGAAGGGAGCAGAGGATCGATGCGTTTTCAGGATATGCCCCGGAGCAGGTTCAGCTTTTGGAGGATTCCCGGCTGATCGTCAGGGGAAAATGGCTGCTTTTTGTAGTTTCATCGGATGCGGATACTTATGTTTCTGCGTTTAACAGGGGATTATAAAAATAAGAGGAGAAGGAGTAAGAGATGCTATTTAGCAGTATTACCTTTTTAATAGTATTTTTACCATTAACAATAATAGTATATTATCTTGTGCCCTCGAAGCTGAAAAATTTTGTCATGCTTTTGGCAAGCCTGATTTTTTATGCCTGGGGGGAACCGATATATGTTGTGTTAATGATATTGTCTATTCTTTTGAATTATTTCTGCGGGCTTGATATCGGACAAAAAATTGAAAATCCGCTCCGGGCGAAGCGGGGACTGATTTTCGGTGTTACGGTAAATATACTGATTCTTGGATTTTTTAAATATTATGGGTTTTTAATAGAAACGTTGAATGCGGTACTCCCGTTTGACTTGTCATACAGAGAACTGGCTTTGCCGATCGGAATATCTTTTTACACATTCCAGGCAATGTCTTATCTGGTTGATGTTTACAGGGGAGATGTCAGGGAACAGAAGAATGTGCTGAATTTCGCATTATATATCTGTATGTTTCCTCAGCTGATTGCAGGACCGATCGTGCGTTATGTCGATATTGAAAAGCAGTTAAAGCAAAGAACGCTCAGTGCCGCTAAGTTTGGCAGGGGGAGTATGTATTTCATCTGCGGTCTGGCAAAAAAAGTAATTCTTGCAAATACGGCGGGTGCGTTGTATGAGGAAGTGGCAGCGATGCAGATGGGATCGTTTTCCATGCTGACTGCATGGGTGGGATGCATTGCATTTGCTTTCCAGATTTATTTTGATTTCAGCGGTTATTCCGATATGGCGATTGGGCTTGGAAAAATGTTCGGATTTGAACTCCGTCAGAATTTCCGGTATCCATACGTGTCCAAAAGCATAACCGAATTCTGGCGCAGGTGGCATATTTCTCTTGGAACATGGTTTCGGGAATATGTATATATTCCTCTTGGAGGAAACCGGTGTGCCGCATCAAGAAATATCCTGAACCTGTTGATTGTCTGGCTGCTGACAGGTCTTTGGCACGGAGCGGCATGGAACTTTGTCGTATGGGGATTATACTATGGCATAATACTTGTTCTTGAGAAGCATGTGTGGGGGAATCTCCTGGAACGGATGCCGAATGTGGTCAGGCATCTTTATTCTCTGGTATTGATTTTAATCGGCTGGGTATTCTTTTTCAGCCCGAACATGGGGTATGCGATGGACTATATCGGCGTAATGTTCGGACCTGGGGCAAACGGTTTTATCGATAAACAGGCTTTGTTCCTGATAGTGACGAACTGGCTTCTTTTGCTGATATGTGCGTTTAGTTCTACTACATATGGTCAGAAAGCTGTCCGCACGATTACCGGGGCTTATAAAAGCCGGAAAGCCAGAAGAATTGCTTCCTGTGTGTTCTATGTTGCAGTATTACTGATAAGCCTGGCATTTCTGGTGACGGATACTTATAATCCGTTCTTGTATTTCAGGTTTTAGACAGAAATGCAGACAAGAATAATAAAGGCTTAACTGTTACGATGTTAGGAGAGACGATGCGTAAAACAGAGAAAAGTAAAACAAATAAAAAAATTGAAGAAACAATCGCAAAAGTATTTGCGGCTGTCCTGCTGATCCTGATCGTGCTGAATCTACTGATTCCTGATCGGAAAACTTCGGAAAATGAAAACAGGATGCTTACACAGCGTCCGAAGCTGACGGTCAGCAGCCTGCTTTCCGGTGATTTCATGACAAAATATGAAAGTTATCTGGCAGATCAGTTTGTGGGCAGAGATGTCTGGAGAAGCTTTAATGTTGCAATCCGTCGTCTGGGCGGAAGTAAGGAGATAGAGGATGTTTTTATCGGAAAAGATGAACAGCTTCTGGAGGACATCGTCGTTCCGCAGCAGGAAATATTAAATGAAAACATGGCCGCGATAAAGGCTTTTGCAAAGAATTATCCTGACAATAGTATCCATATGATGCTTGTCCCGGATGCCGCGGCAGTTTTGACGGATAAACTTCCGGCCCTTGCAGTGACAGCTGATCAGGGCAAGATGTTTTCTCAGGTTAAGCGAGAACTTGGGGATTCGGTCATATGGCTGGATGCAGCCGGAGTGCTCAAAGACCATAAGAAAGAGAATATTTATTATAAAACAGATCATCACTGGACCAGCCTCGGGGCATTTTATGTGTTTAGTGAAGTGGCATCTCAGATGAATATTAAGGCGGATGTCTCCAGTATGTTTGTGTCATATCCGGTTTCTACAACATTTAACGGCGTGCTGGCGTCCAGAAGCGGCTGCAGGCAGGGGGTAAAGGAAACAATTGAGATATATGTTGCCAAAGAGACGGATAATGATGTGGTTGTAAGTTATGTGGATGAGCAGAAAAAGACAACATCACTGTACGATTCGTCAAAGCTTGAGACGGAAGATCAGTTTGCAGTATTTCTGGGCGGGAATACTTCTGAGATTGATATCAAGACAGTATCGGAAAGTACCAGACGCCTTCTGGTGATCAAGGATTCATTTGCGAATAGCTTTATTCCGTTCCTGACACCGTTTTTTCGGGAAATCGTGGTGGTAGACCCAAGATATTACAGCGGAACTATTCAGGATATCATGGAAACGTACCGTATTACAGATACGTTGTTTTTATACAGTGGAAATACTTTTTTCCAGGATAATAATATCAGCGGAGTGTTGGGCAGTGAGTAACAGAATCAGTCGGGAATTTGAACAGAAACAGGGGAGTGTGCGTTTAAATAAATATTTGAGCGAATCAGGGGTCTGCTCCCGCAGGGAGGCAGACAGAATAATTGAGGAAGGCCGCGTGACCGTTGACGGCAGGACAGCACAGACCGGGATGCGTGTCATCCCCGGACAGAATGTATGTGTAGACGGAAAGCCTGTGAAGCGTCAGGAGGAGATGATTGTTCTGGCACTCAATAAGCCGCCGGGAGTTGTCTGTACTGAAGAAAAGAGAGAGAAGAACAGCATTGTACGTTTTCTGGATTATCCGGTGAGAGTCACTTATGTGGGACGTCTTGATAAGGATTCCCGGGGACTTTTGCTCATGACGAATAACGGGGATATAATTAATAAAATGATGCGCGCGGGCAACTGTCATGAAAAAGAATATAAAGTAAAGGTGGATAAGCCTGTCACAGAGGAATTTCTTCATCGGATGGCACAGGGCGTACCGATTCTTGATACAGTGACAAGACCGTGTAAGGTACGGAAAACAGGAAAATATTCTTTTTCAATTGTATTGACGCAGGGGCTGAACCGGCAGATTCGCAGGATGTGCGAAGCTCTTGGATACCAGGTCCGTGATTTGGAGAGAGTTCGTATAATGAATATTGAACTGGGAAACCTGAAAGAAGGAGAATACCGGAAGCTTAAGGATGAAGAATTGAACCGGCTTTATGAGCTGATTAAAGATTCTTCAAATGAAACGGTGATCCCGACCGGGAAATTGAGAGTTGTCGGAGGAAAGAAAAATGGAAAATAAGAAAAAAAGAATGCAGGAGCTTGTAGAACTTCTGAATGATGCGCGCCGTGCTTATGAACAGGAAGACACGGAGATTATGAGCAATTATGAGTATGATAAATTATATGATGAACTGGTAGGACTGGAACAGGAGCTGGGAACGACTCTTGCCTCCAGTCCTACGGTTCATGTGGGATATGAGGTTTTAAGCGAACTACCGAGAGAACGACATGAACAGCCGATGCTGTCCCTTGATAAAACAAAGGAAACAGGGAGACTGAAGGAGTTTCTCGGAAATCAGAAGGCCGTCATTTCCTGGAAGCTGGACGGGCTTACGATTGTTCTGACGTACCGGGACGGAAAACTGGTAAAAGCAGTCACACGGGGAAACGGAGAAGTTGGTGAGGTTATTACGAATAATGCCAGAGTATTTAAAAACCTTCCGCTCCACATTTCCTGGAAAGGAGAGCTGATCCTCCGCGGCGAGGCAGTTATCAGCTACCGGGACTTTGAAAAGATCAACGAGGAAATCGAGGATGTGGATGCCAGATATAAAAATCCGCGTAATCTATGCAGCGGTTCAGTCCGTCAGCTAAATAATGAGATCACGGCGAAAAGAAATGTCAGGTTCTTTGCATTTTCACTGGTAAAAGCGGATGGCGTTGATTTCGGGAATTCCCGTCTGAATCAGTTTCAGTGGCTTTCCGGGCTGGAATTTGAAGTGGTTGAGCATTATCCTGTGACTGCGGATACTGTGGAGCAGGAAGTAGCAAAATTTGCTGAAAAAATAAAAAGCTTTGAGATACCTTCCGATGGACTTGTTCTGGTTTATGATGATATTGCTTATGGGCGGTCTCTGGGAACAACGGCAAAATTTCCCAGGGATTCCTTTGCTTTTAAATGGGCGGATGAACTCAGGGAGACCAGACTGCTTGAGATTGAATGGAGTCCGTCGCGCACCGGCCTGATTAATCCGGTGGCGATTTTTGAGCCAGTGGAACTGGAAGGAACGACTGTCAGCAGGGCCAGCGTCCATAACATAAGTATCATGGAAGATCTGGAGCTTGGAATCGGAGATACGATTCAGGTGTATAAAGCAAATATGATTATCCCTCAGATTGCGGAAAATCTGACCAGAAGCGGTATTTGTGAAATACCGTCGGCCTGCCCGGTGTGCGGCGGCGCGACACGCATTTCAATGGAAAATAATACAAAGACTCTGTACTGCACGAATCCTGAATGTCAGGCAAAACAGATTAAATCTTTTGCATTGTTTGTCAGCAGGGATGCCCTGAATATAGAAGGACTTTCAGAGGCGACACTGGAAAAATTCATTGACCGAGGGTTTATTAAAGATTATACCGATATATTTCATCTGAACCGTTATGAGCAAGAAATCAAGTCGATGGAAGGTTTTGGAGAGAAATCTTATCAGAATTTGCAGAAGAATATCGAAAAAGCCAGGACGACTACATTGCCAAGACTTGTGTACAGTCTCGGAATTTTGAATATCGGGCTTGCAAATGCAAAAGTTATCTGCAGGGCACTGCATAATGATCCGGAGCGGATTATGAATGTGAGCGCAGAAGAACTGAGCGAGATACCCGGAGTCGGGGATGTGATTGCCGGAACTTATGTGGAGTATTTTGCGTCGGAAGTTCACAGAGAGCTGTTTAGAAAACTGCTGAAAGAGGTTGTGCTCCCGGAAGAAGAAGCCGGGCCGGATGCACAGAAATT
The DNA here is from genome assembly GCA_004556565.1 of Lachnospiraceae bacterium. Classification (GTDB taxonomy): domain Bacteria; phylum Bacillota; class Clostridia; order Lachnospirales; family Lachnospiraceae; genus Schaedlerella. The sequence continues at coordinate 9,671 of SFGN01000019.1, forward strand.
TGCCGGACTCAGCTTTGTAATTACAGGGAGTGTTACACATTTTGCAAATCGCGGGGAAGTGAAGGAAATTATTGAAAGCAAGGGCGGAAAAGTGACGGGCTCCGTCACTTCCAAAACGTCTTATCTGATTAATAATGATATACAGTCAACTTCTTCAAAGAATAAAAAAGCAAAAGAGCTGGGTGTGCCGATCATTTCCGAAGAAGATTTTCTGAAAATGCTGGAAGAGTGAAAGATATCCGGAACTGCTCACGCATGAATCTGTTGCAAATGTTTATGTAATTTATAGAAAGTTCATTTGTAACTGCAGGGCGTATCAACTATAATGTAAAAGAATGGATAAACTGCAGCCGGATATGAGGAGCGCCCCTGATATAAGTTAAAATGATTCGGGAAATGCTTCATCCGGCGGTGCATAACGGAGGATAGTATATGTCAGAGAATGATTTCACGATAGTAGACACAGATGAGGAAAAAGAAACGGAAGAATATGAAAAATACTGCAGTATCTGCAACAGGCCGGAAAGTGTGACGGGAAAGATGATCGAACTTCCGAATAATCTCAATGTCTGTCAGGAATGTATGCAGAAAAGTTTTGATGCAATGGCAAATTCGCCGGTGGATTTCAGTAAAATGGGGAACATTCCGGGAATCCAGTTTCTGAATCTGTCTGATCTTGAAGGTGGTATTCCAAAACGTCAGAAAATAAAGAAAAAGAAAAAAGAAGACAAGAAGCCGGTCCGCAAGCTGAATATTAAAGATATCCCTGCACCTCATAAAATCAAGGCGCAGCTTGATGAATATGTAGTGGGGCAGGATTATGCGAAGAAAGCCATGTCGGTGGCTGTCTACAATCATTATAAACGTGTGCTTTCCGATACGGCAGACAATATTGAAATTGAGAAATCTAATATGCTGATGATCGGACCGACAGGAAGCGGTAAGACATATCTGGTCAAGACGCTTGCAAAACTTCTGGATGTGCCGCTTGCAATCACTGATGCCACTTCATTGACAGAGGCAGGATACATAGGAGATGATATCGAAAGTGTTGTTTCCAAGCTTCTTGCAGCGGCGGACAATGATGTCGAGCGTGCTGAACAGGGGATCATTTTTATTGATGAGATTGATAAAATTGCGAAAAAGAAAAATTCAAGCCAGAGGGATGTGAGCGGAGAGTCCGTTCAGCAGGGATTGTTAAAGCTTCTGGAAGGAAGTGAAGTTGAAGTTCCGGTAGGCGCTAACAGCAAGAATGCGATGGTGCCTCTTACTACGGTAAATACGAAGAACATTCTGTTCATCTGCGGAGGTGCTTTCCCGGATCTGGAGGCTATCATCAAGGAACGTCTGAATAATACTGCATCTATGGGATTCAATGCAGAATTGAAGGATAAATATGATAAAGATAAAGATCTTCTGAGCAAAGTAACTGTAGAAGACCTCCGTAATTTTGGTATGATACCGGAATTTATCGGACGTCTGCCGATTATATTTTCGTTAAAAGGGTTGGACAAGGAAATGCTTGTCAAGATTTTAAAAGAACCCAAAAATGCGATTCTGAAACAGTATCAGAAGCTTCTCGCGCTGGATGAAGTGAACCTGATGTTTAATGACGGGGCACTGGAGGCAATTGCAGAGAAAGCAATGGAAAAAGATACCGGAGCGAGGGCACTGCGCGCGATCATTGAAGAATTTATGCTGGATATCATGTATGAGATCCCCAAGGATGATTCTATCGGTCAGGTGGTTATAACCCGTGAATATATTGAAGGTACCGGCGGACCTCAGATTTATCTGAGAGGACAGGAAATACCTTTGCTGACTTAGAGATAAGAGTTGTATCATCATAATAACAGGAGAATCTTTACACACTGCAGGATTCTCAAAATTGAAAAACGGGAAAAGAAAAGAACTTCCGGTCAGTAATGAACGAAAGTTCTTTTTTTGTTGCCAGGCATATGAAAAAATGGTTCAGTGAATCATTTTTGAGTCGTACCTGTTATAACGGCGTTTTTTTAAATCTGCCGTATTTCTTCAAAAGTATTATACAGATTCAATTTTCCATATCCCCATTCTGTATTCGGAAATTTCATCCCGGGCGGGCGTACAGCTCCCAGAATCAACAGGCTTTTTATCTGTGCCGCGTCGATGGCAGGTGTTCCGATCTGGTTTATAAGCCATTCGAGCAGTAATGCGGAGGCACCGGCGGATACAGCCGTTGCGATGCTGGAACCGGAACGGGAAGCATATCGTCCGTCCGGGAGAGCTCCGGTTACATTGATTCCCGGAGCGGCGAAGCTCGGATTGACCTGTTCATTCCGTGTATAGCCTCTGCCGGAGGAAAGCGCGACCGCATCGGTATTTCCGTCATAATATGCGGAGACGATGACGTTGGCGGCATTCCCGGGATTGGTGACGGTATAATCCGGGTTAGACTGCAGAAAATATACTTCCCCGCTAAGCAGATCACTGACAGGAAGCCAGGCATGAAAATAACCACCGATTACTCGGATCGGCTCCACGGTGATCCGCCAGATTCCGGGAGTGGGAGCCAAGAAGCGGAAGTAGATTAATTCAGATGTTGTAAGCTCGACAGTCAGGCGATAGTCGACAGATACCCGCGTGCGTTCAAGTATAAATTCAAATTCAGTGCGGGACCCGGCGCGGATCGGAATCCGTGCCGTATTTTCTCCTGAGGGAGATGTCAGTGAAATGGACACGATATTAGGGAGAGTGGTCCACAATTCCACAGAAAATCCGGTCACATTTTCTCCAACCCGTATTTCCATTGTCTGCATATCACTGTCATTTAAAATGTTGCTGAGAAAATGATGCCGTTTGTCTGCTTCGTTTCCGGTTCCGGTGACAGGTATCCGGTTAGAAGAGATTGCATATTGATTCATCAGAGAAGGGAGCGGTAATGTACCGATATGTCCGCCTGCATTGCATCCCAGGGCAAGGCAGATGACAAGCGGCAGATCCATTTGTTTTGCAAGCAGATCGAGATAGCGAAGTCCCAGGATGATATCGGTCTCCTGATAACAGACAGCATCATCAGGAATAAAATAGTAATCTCTTAGATATTGTTTGGCCTGCTTTAATTTTACGACCGCGATTGTGGATTCCGGTGCTGCTCCTAAAAATGCATGTTCAGAGTTACCGCCTCCTGCGGCAAGGCTTGCGGTAAATGTCCCGTGCCCTGTCTCATCTTTAGAAGGGACGACTGCAGAAGGGGATTCTGAACGGAGTGCGTCATTGATTTGGTCCTGCGTATATTCTGTGCCATATGAGAATGCTTCGGGCGGAGTTTCCGACTGGATGGTCTGATCCCAGATGGCGGCAATTCTTGTTGTCCCGTCAAGCTTCCTGAAAATCGGGTTTTCATAATCGATGCCGCTGTCGATAAAACCAATCAGAATTCCATTCCCTTTTAACTGTAGTGTAGGGTAGTTCTGGATAGCAAGTATTCCGGCCTGATTCAATGTATCCAGACTCATGGGAGCGTAACATTTCGGGATGGATGTGTATAAAAACCGGGTCAGAGTAAGAGGCTCGGCCTGTATCCTGGGCAGATAAACACATTGGTAATTGAAACCGGCATCCTGGATACACAGATTTTCTTTTGAAATCCCGGACAGGAAAGAAGTATGGATATCATTTACGATAAAATCATGATAATCTTCGGAGATAATCCGTTCATTGCAAAGATCCGAGTAAGGCATATGATATTATCCTTTTTTCTTTAGTTTATGAAAAGTCTATAAAAAACAGTCAAAATGTTTGAAGTCGCGAAAGTTTTGGGTATAATAAAGATAAACACGAAGCAAAGAATATGGCGTAAAACAGATATTCCTGACAGGTCATTATCCTGATATTGTATGTTTATAAATATGAAAGAAGGAAAAATTTCTGTTTTACTGCACAAAAGAAGGGAGAAGGAAGCCATGAGGACATTTTTTGAAGATTTAGGAAAAAGACTTGGAGAAACAGCAGAAACCGTTACAACAAAAGCAGGAGAAGCCGTTGAAATCCAGAAACTGAAAAATCAGGTACGCATCCTTGAGAGAGACATTGAAGAAGATCTTGCCGAAATCGGACGTATGGTTTATGAGCAGTTTAAAGCAGGCGATGATGTGGATGAAGAGACTGCCGCATTCTGCGAAGCGGTAAAGAGCAGAGAAGACAGTATTGCAGAATACAAGCAGAAGATTATCACACTGAAAGGATGCATCAAGTGTGAAGCTTGTGGAAAAGATCTTGTAAAGGACATGGCTTACTGTCCGTACTGCGGAGCAAAAGCACCGGAAAAGATTGTTGAAGATATTGTTGAAGAAGCGGAAGAAGCCGCAGAAAACACGGCAGAGGAAGCAGAAAGCGCAGTGGATAAGGCTGTTGATGCCGCAAAGGAAACCGCGGAAAAAGTAATGGACGCTGCAAAAGAAACTGCAGAAAAGGTGGCAGATACTGTGGAAGATAAAGTGGAAGAAGCAGCAGAAAAAATAGATGATATTTTAGAGTGAAAGAAATAAATACGAATAATTAGAAACTAAATAATTGCGAGGAACGATATGGGAATATTATTGCTTATTTGTATCACGCTGTGTCTGGCACTAATTGACATCACGTTGAAATCATGTATTGAGAACAGTATGACGAAAAAAGAAGAGCGCACGGCATGTGGGGGGAAGGTGGTTCTCCGTAAAGTATATAATAAAGGCATGTGTATGAATCTGCTTGAGGATAAGCCGGATGTGGTAAAATATACATCTGCATATGTTGCGGTCCTTCTTACGATTTACCAGCTTGTTACTTTATTGAGAAAGGGAAAATGGATAAAAAAAGCAGGGCTTTCCCTCACTGCGGCAGGAGCATGGAGCAATACTTTTGACCGCTGGGTACGTGGATATGTGATTGACTATATCGGGCTTGAGACAAAGAAAAAAGAATGTAGCAGGCTCACATTTAATCTGGGAGATTTCTTCATTGGGGCAGGCGGGATATTGCTGGTTCTGTCCGTGCTGGCAGAGGGAATAAAAGGATTGTTTTCAAGAAAATAATATCTGCAGGTAACTGTAGGGTTTGCGGGGCTGATGGAGGAATAAGAGGATGATACAGGATATTGTCCCACATCATTTTGATAATGCATACCGCCCGGAGCCGCCGGAAAAGAACAGCATCGTGCTTTGTTATAAAGACAGAAGCTGCTTTTTGCGGTGGACAGAGGAAGGAATTGTTTTCCCGACATTTGAGGAAATGGAAGGGACAGGGATAAAACCATATGATTCCTGGACATATCTGTTTTCGATAGATGAGGAAAGCTATTATCTGATACCAGAACAAATTACAGAGGATTTGATAATAAAGGATGATGGCACGGTAAATTATTACAGCTTTGAAGAAATAAATATATTTCGTTTTGTAGATCCGCAATACAGGGCGTTTGCCGGTATAACAGGGTTTCAGCTGCATAACTGGTATCGAAATCATGGTTTCTGCGGGCATTGCGGAAAAAAGATGAGGCCGCATGAGAAGGAACGGATGATGTATTGTGATTCCTGCGGTACGATGGAATATCCGAAGATAACTCCTGCGGTGATTATTGCCGTGACTGACGGAAACCGTATTCTCCTGTCAAAATATGCAGGAAGGGCTTTCCGTAAATATGCGCTTCTTGCAGGATATACGGAGATAGGGGAGACTGCTGAAGAAACCGTCAGGCGGGAAGTGATGGAAGAGGTTGGCCTGAGGGTCAAAAATATCCGTTATTATAAAAGCCAGCCATGGTCATTTACCGAGACGCTGCTCATGGGGTTTTTCTGTGATCTTGACGGAGAAGACACTATCACATTAGATGAGGATGAGCTTGCACTGGCAGAATGGTTTGAAAGAGAAAAAATACCTGTAGAACCTTCCCGTGACAGTTTAACCAATGAAATGATTATCACATTTAAACAAGGTAAAATATAATAGAATAAAGCATACATAAAGACAGAAAGACGTATATGAATGGATTGTCGTATTGCATAAAAAGGGCAGACGGTCAGATGTACGTCTTTTGTCTGTCTTTATTGGAAAAAGAGGTAATCCAATCAGAGAATAAGTGAAAGGCAGAAGGATAGAGGAAGATGGCAGGAGTGAGCAGGCTGATAAAAGAAACAATGACAGATATTCTGGGGGGAATTCTTACAGGGGCAGGGATATACAGCTTCGCGGCCGGTTCCGGGTTTCAGATGGCCGGTGTTTCCGGCATTGCACTTATAATTTATCGTCTTACCGGGATTCCTATCGGAAGGACCATTCTTTTGCTTAATGTTCCGATAGCCGCCGTTTGTTTTAAATTTCTCGGGAAGCGATTTTTTCTGCGCTCTGTAAGGACATTAATTATTGCATCATTTATAACAGACTATATTATACCTTTATTCCCGGTATACACTGGGGATAAAATGCTGGCTGCCATCTGTACAGGTGTCTTATCAGGACTGGGGTATGCACTGATTTTTATGAATAATTCTTCTACGGGAGGAATGGACTTCATTACACTTTCTATCCGGGCGAAGAAACCACACATTTCATTGGGGCGAATTGTCTTTATACTGGATTGTATGGTCGTTATTGCGGGTGCCTTTGTTTTTCGTGATATAGATGCTGCCATATATGGATTGATGATCACATGGATATTGACAACGGTAATTGACAAGACAATGTATGGGATTGACGCAGGTAAAATGACATTGATTGTGACGGAACAAGGGGAGCTTATCGGAAGACATATAGATGAGCATATCGGAAGAGGATCAACTATTTTAAAAGGAAAAGGCAGTCATACCGGAACGGATAAAGATATTGTGCTGTGTGCATGTAATAATAAACAGATGTATTCCATCCGCAGTATGGTAAAAGAAATAGACCCGAAGGCATTTACTATTATTGTGGAATCTAATGAAGTGGTTGGTGAAGGGTTCAAGAAATCATAAAAATACTGCACCGCAGAGCTTATACGATCTGCAATGCAGCACCTGAAATCTGCTGGATCAGCTTCGGCAATCCAACAGTTTATTATAGAAATCGTTCATTTCTTCCTCTGAGGCGAATGTTGCAACATACATCTGGTTGCCCATTGCACCGGAAAGAACTTCCGGGATCCGCTCGACCATTTTCATATTTTCCCCGTATTTTTCCATGATGTCTTCATGAGTCATCACAAAATCTTTTCCGTCACGTCTTCCTGCAAATGCACAGAAAGCATGTTCGCCGACCGGCAGGGGAGACTTATCAAATGCAATCATGTCTGCCCAGATTTTATATACATTTGTGCTGTGTGCAAAGTTGATCATGTCAGGGGTAAATCCGCCGCAGGGACGCATATTTACTTCCAGTGCCATGATGTCGCCTTTCTTTCCAAGTCCTTCATGGTCTTCCAGCAGGCGGAAAAATTCAAAATGAATGAAACGGCTTTTTACGCCGAAACTCTTAACAGTGGCACGCCCCGCTTTACGTGTGTCTTCCGGCAGCTCTTTGACAATGTAGTAAATGGAATTATCCGCATTGTTGACTATATCCATAATTGAAAACGGAGTTACATTTCCGGTTTCAAACATTGGCTCTCCGTTGGAATCGATAATTGCATCATAGGAATTTACCGCACCGTTTATGAATTCTTCCATAATGTAAGAAACATTTTCCAGTTTTTTGTCGATAAATTCTTTCATATCCGCCGGATTTTCAATCTTCCAGGTGTCGGATGCACCCACACCGTTATCTGGTTTTGCAACGACAGGATAACCTACTTCCTCTGCAAAGCTAAGACAGCCCTCCAACGTATCGACCATATGATGACGTGCGACAGCAAGACCGGCCTTCTTATAGAATTCCTTCATTTTTGATTTAAACTTGATACGTGGAATGTCGGAAACATGAAAACCGCTGTTTATATTAAAATCGGTACGAAGCTGAGCGTCTCTTTCCAGCCAGTATTCGTTGTTGGATTCTAACCAGTCGATCCGGCCGTATTTATGGATGAAATATGCCACCGCACGGTAAACCTCGTCATAATTTTCCAGCCAGTCAACCTTGTAATATTCGTTGAGGCTTGCCTTGAGATCCGGGTTCAGCTCATCGTAAGGCTGGTCGCCGATACCGAGGACATTAAGGTCGTTATTCTTGAGTTCGCGGCAAAACATCCAGTAGTTTGTGGGAAAATTTGGTGAAATAAAAATAAAGTTTTTCAAATTATTCTCTCCTTCCTTTTGTGCTTTGTGTTCCTTTAATCTTTAGATGCTATTTTGTTGTTTTTAGTTTGTTGCCTGTCCCCCTTTTGCTTCCCTTTTGTCTGGCTGTGTTTGCCTTTTTACTGTCCGGATTTCCCGGTTATCATGCAGTTATTGTATCAGTCCAGTGAAAGCAGATAAGGCAGGAAGTGCACAACCTGTTTATACCACCAGTCCCAGTCATGGCAGCAGTCATATCCCCAGTAATCTACCCAGATGTTGATCCCTTTATTTTTTAATGTCCAGTCAAGTGCCCGTGTGGACTCCGGCATTTCCCATGCGCCGAGACCTACGCAGATGACGGCCTTCTGCCGGTTATACATTTCGATATACGGATGGTCTTCCGGCAGATTCGGCATATAATGAATCGGAGAGTTCATGTATACGAGATCATCCATGTAGCTGCCGAAACCATATTCCGAAGAATAAATGCCGCTCAGTGCAAGAAGCCCGTCAAACAAATCCGGCCGTCTCAGATATAGATTGGCAGCATGTGTCGCGCCAAGGCTGCAGCCGAATACCAGCACTCCCGGTTTTTCGGGCCAGCCGTTACGCTCACAGGCCATATCCTGCATGAACGGAACAATTTCGTTTGTGATATAATTGATCCACTGCTCATGCCGGCAGATACGCTGGCGCGGGTCTCCGTTTTTGTCGGACCAAGTTTCTTTGTCAATGGTGTCAATGGCGCATACCATGACTTGCCCGGATTCGATCCATGGTGCCCAGACATCTGCCATCTTAAAATTTTCAAAATCAAAGAACCTTCCGTCCTGGCATGGAATGAACAGGACCGGCCGTCCTGCGTGTCCGTAAATTTTGCATTCCATGTCCCGGCCAAGTGCCGGGCTGTAATCTTTAAAATATTGTGTTTCCAATACAACACCCCCTCGTATTTTATAAATCGTAAAGTAAAGTGTTCATAAAGAAAGGAATCTGTTTCTCCCAGCTTCCTTCGCTGTGTGTTCCGTTCAATACGATCCGGCTTTCCACAGCAATTCTGCGTGTCATCATCAGGCTTGCTGTCCGCCCGAATTCCCGGATGATATCAGAATGGTTTTTTAATTCTTTTGTACCGTAATCCATATATACGACAGTTCCGGGCTTGATTTTCGCTGAACGGATTAATTTCTCAATCTTTTTTGGCGTACACCAGATAGACGGAGAAAGTGCTGCGGCGCGTGAAAAAATATGATTGTACTGCAATACGGCGTACAGGCTCATCAGACCTCCCATGGAGCTTCCGGCAATCATTGTGTTTCTGCGTCCTCTCTGTGTGCGGAAATGACTGTCGATATATGGTTTAAAAACATTGATCATCCATTCCATCGTGAGGCGCCCTTTTCCTTCAATTTCACCGAATGTCGGATCTGAGAATGAATATGGAGAATATTCTTTCAGCCTGCCGTTGTCTGCATCGTGGTTACATTCCACTGCGGCTATGATGACCGGCGTCCCCGTCCGCTCCATGTATTCCTTCAATCCCCAGGATTTTCCATAAGTCGCGTGTTCATCAAAAAACAGGTTATGACCGTCGAACATATAAAGAACCGGGTAACGGCGTTCCGGTTCAGATTCATAGGATTCCGGGAGGTAAACATAAGCAAGGCGTTCCCCACTGCCTGTTAATTCCGGAATCGTGATATTCCAATATTTTACCATGTATGCATCCCTCTTTAGTCTGTAAATTATGGAAAGACGAATGAATATTCTCATTCATCATTATGTAAATATAGCACAAGAAGGAATAAATGGCAATCAGAGGAAGAAAAAATATCACAGCTGTTATTATGATTCGTATCCGAAAAAAGAAAAAAAACATGTATCGCATTACCTGTATGCGGCGAATATTTGATGAAATGAGCATTCAAGTGAGCATTCTTAAAAAATAGTATTGAATTTTATTGTATTCTCGTGTAAAATGAGTTCTGGTAAAACATTTGTCGACAAACACCGATTACGATTGGGTATCGCGATGGGTGTTTTTTGTTTTATATCAGGCAGCCTCATTCTTGAACGCCGGAAAATCTGCAAAGTCAGCGTTCACGGAGAAGCATCTGGACGACGGGAGATTTTGTGAGCCCCGGTTGTCCGCCTTACTTTAAAGATGGAGGGATGAATATGGAAGATAATAATAATGAAACACGGGATGAATATTTAAACGCAGAGTTCAGAAAGCTGGAAGAGGAATTGATGAAGAATCACCGTATCGACCCCAATCTCTATCTGGAGTATGATGTGAAACGTGGTCTTCGTGATGCGGGAGGACAGGGAGTACTTACCGGTCTGACGGAAATTTCTGATGTCTGTGGGTATGATCTGATTAACGGACGAAGAGTTCCGTCACAGGGTCGATTGTATTATCAGGGAATTAATATTAACGACATTGTAGCAGGATTAAAGGGAAGAAGGTTTGGGTTTGAGGAGACAATATATCTTCTGTTGTTCGGAAGGCTTCCAAAACCGGAAGAACTGGAGCAGTTCTGCAATGTAATGTTTGAATTGCAGGATCTGTCCGGCAGATTTGTCCGGGATGTTGTTATGAAAGCTTCAAGCTCAAATATCATGAACGCTTTGCAGCGCTGTATTCTGACACTATATACATATGATTCGAATGCAGAAGATATTTCTGCCGGAAATGTGCTCCGCCAGTCTATGGATCTGATTGCCAAGTTTCCTGTCATTGCAGTGTATTCTTATCATGCGTACCGCCACTTTAGAAAAGGTGATTCTCTGTTGATACGGAATCCGCAGAAAGGGCTGTCCATGGCAGAAAATCTGCTTCATATATTACGAGCGGACGGAAAATATACGGAGCTGGAGGCAAAAGTACTTGATATCGCACTGATTCTTCATGCAGAGCATGGCGGCGGTAATAATTCCACATTTACCACGCATGTGGTAACATCTTCCGGTACAGACACTTATTCGTCGGTGGCAGCATCCATTGGTTCTCTCAAAGGACCTCGCCACGGCGGGGCTAACCTGAAAGCACAGGAAATGTTTGATGATATCAAGTCAAATGTCAAAGACTGGGAGAACGAGGAAGAACTGACGGCATATCTGAAAAAGATCCTGAATAAAGAAGCGTTTGACCATTCCGGATTGATTTATGGCATGGGACATGCAGTTTATACCTTGTCTGACCCGAGAGAAGTGATTCTGAAACAGTTTGCAAAAGCTTTGGCAGAAGAAAAAGGGCTGTCGGAAGAGTTCGCTTTTTATGACAGGATAGAGAGAATATCAGGTGAGCTGATACCGGAACAAAGACGGTTTTCAAAGAATGTATGTGCAAATGTGGACTTCTACAGCGGATTTGTTTATACAATGCTCGGTATCCCGAAAGAACTGTTTACACCGCTGTTTGCAATTGCACGTATGCCGGGCTGGTGCTCACATCGTCTGGAAGAGCTGCTTAACACAAGCAAAATTATCCGTCCGGCTTATAAATATGTAGGAAAACATACGGATTTTACACCGTTTGAAGAACGATAAAATTTGCTTGATTAATTTCCGCTGATGTGATATGATTAGCGGGATTCCAGGAGGGAGTAGTCGGCACCGATAATGCAGGACAGGTTTTGATCACCGCCTGCTGATGTGCAGTTCTATCGACATAATGGCGTATATTAAACCGAATGGCAGATATGCGTCCGGTATTACTTTAAATGATGAGACTCATGGGCAGTAACAGTATGCTGCCCATGAGTTTTTTTCGCTATGGGAAACCGCACTGGATATTTTCAGACAAAAGAAGAGGAGAGATTGAAAAATGGGGATTGCAGAATTGTTTGTTTTAGCTGTCGGCCTTTCAATGGATGCGTTTGCGGTATCCGTCTGTAAAGGACTGTCGCTCGGGAAAATCAACAAAAAGCACATGTTTACCGCCGGGGTATGGTTTGGCGGATTCCAGGCACTGATGCCTTTGATCGGGTATTTTCTCGGAAATGTTTTCGCTGATAAAATTACCCGGTATGATCACTGGATTGCTTTTATCCTGCTGGGACTCATTGGTGCGAACATGATAAAAGAGGCGTTGGAAAGTAAAAAAGAAGGAGTCTGTCCGGACTGTGCAGATGCATCCATGTCTGCTTCGTCCATGTTCCTTCTTGCCGTAGCGACAAGCATAGATGCACTTGCGGTGGGAGTGACTTTTGCATTTCTTGATGTTGCAATCGTTTCGGCAGTATCATTTATCGGTATCATTACATTTGTCTGTTCCGCTGCCGGGATAAAGATAGGAAGTATCTTTGGTACAAAATATAAGGCAAAGGCCGAGCTGTTCGGAGGTATGATCCTGGTTCTTATAGGTCTGAAAATCCTTTTAGAAGGGGTCGGGATATTCTAAGTGTTGCCAGTATGCCGGATTGATAAAAAACTATTGACAAATGAAGGGAAAACAGGTATATTAAAACAGTAATAATTACTATTATTTATCTATAATTTAAAGGAGGAATGTATCATGAAAAATCCATATGCTGGAACAAAAACTGAAAAAAATCTTTGGGAAGCTTTTGCAGGTGAGTCTCAGGCAAGGAATAAGTATACATATTTTGCATCTGTTGCAAAGAAAGCCGGATATGAGCAGATTGCAGAATTATTCCTGAAGACAGCAGAGAATGAGAAAGAACATGCAAAACTCTGGTTCAAGGCACTCGGGGAACTGGGAGATACCGCAGAAAACCTGCTCCATGCGGCTGAAGGCGAGAATGCAGAATGGACAGATATGTATGACCGCATGGCAAGAGAAGCAGAGGAAGAAGGCTTTACAGAACTTGCTGCTCAGTTCAGAGGAGTTGCTGCTATCGAAAAATCCCATGAAGAGAGATATCGCGCACTTCTTAATAATGTTGAGACAAAGCAGGTATTCGAGAAGAGCGGAGTTGTAATCTGGGAATGCCGCAACTGCGGACATATCGTAGTCGGAACAAAGGCTCCGGAAGTATGTCCGGTATGCAAGCATTCACAGAGTTATTTTGAAGTACGTAAAGAAAATTACTAAAAAAGATAATGATTCGGCATTAGAATCATAGAAAAGTTAAGAGAGCTGCCTGTTTCTGTGGTATAGCTTACGCAGAAACAGGCGGCTCTTATATTTTGCTATGCACAAAAAGCCATCGGAAGAGTCTATTCAGTATTTAACAGCGCATCTGTGGAATCTCTAAAAAACATCTTTTTAGCATTTGATTTTTAAAAAAGATATGTTATTATATTTTCGGTCTTTTATCAGAAAAGATATTAAGGAGAAGCTTGTCTGTCTCGAATATGAAGCGCTGCACTGCAGGTTCAGAGCACAGAAAGTATACCGGTATTATTTACAACGAGAAAGAGGAGAGTGCGATGGATTTACTGAAGGATAAGTGTAGTACAGCTAAAAACTACATGTTAGTGTTTTTAAAATGGATTCTGGCAGGTCTTTTGATCGGTGCGGCCGTTGGATTGTGGGGAATTGGATTTGCATATGGTATGTCATTTGTAAATGAGTTGAGAGAAACTTATTCGTGGCTTTTGTTCTGTTTACCTGTCGCGGGACTGATTATTGTCTGGCTGTATCATGTGGCAGGGGAACAGAAGAATAAGGGAACGAATTTAATTCTGCTTGCGGTACGGAGCGAAGAAAACATTCCGTTTCGTGTGGCCCCGCTGATGTTCGTGTCAACTCTGCTTACACATTTATGCGGAGGAAGCGCAGGGCGTGAGGGAGCCGCCCTTCAGATGGGAGGAAGCCTGGCGCAGCAGCTTGGCAGATGTCTGAAGGTGGATGAGCGCACTATGAAGATTTTTACCATGTGTGGTATGAGCGCATGTTTTTCTGCTTTGTTTGGGACACCGGCCGCGGCGACTATTTTTTCTCTTGAAGTTGTGAACGTAGGAATAATGCAGTATTCTGCGTTGGTTCCCTGTGCAGTTGCAGCACTGACTGCGGATGTGGCTGCACGTTACTTTAAGGTTGGTCATATGCAGTTTGTATGTGAAGAGCTGATGTCCTCTGTTGATCTGCTTACGGCAGGAAAGGTGTGCCTGTTGGCTGCTGCTGCTGCTGCGGTCAGCATTTTGTTCTGTGAAACGCTTCATAAAACAGGAGCACTTTACAAACGATGGATAAAAAATCCATATCTTCGCGCGGCAGTCGGTGCTTTGCTGATAATAGCACTGACATTGGTTCTGGGCACAAGAGATTATCTCAGTGTAGGAGAGCATGTGATCGAAGAGGCAGTCGGAGGCCATGCAAGGCCGGAGGCGTTTCTTCTGAAAATTATCTTTACCGCAATTACATTGGAGGCGGGATTTAAAGGCGGCGAAATCGTTCCGTCGTTGTTTATCGGGTCTACTTTTGGATGCGTGGCAGCCGGGATTTTGGGACTGAATCCGGCATTCGGCGCTGCACTGGGCATGGCTGCTCTGTTCTGTGGTGTTACCAACTGCCCTATAGCATCTGTCCTGATGGGGCTTGAGCTGTTCGGCGGAGCAGGAATCGAATGGTTTTTACTTGCCGTTGCGGTCAGTTATGTGGTGTCCGGATATTTCAGCCTGTACAGCAGTCAGAAAATCATGTATGCCAAGGAAAATCCGGAATATATTGATAAAAAAATGGGACATGCGTAACATGTCCCGTCATTTACAGATAGTATAGTTCTTTATGACTGAATAAGATTTGTCAGTTGTTTTTGCGGATCATGCGATAACCGACTCCGACGTGTGTCTGGATATACTCCGGATGCCCCGGGTCGGTTTCTATTT
Source organism: Lachnospiraceae bacterium (assembly GCA_004556565.1). Classification (GTDB taxonomy): domain Bacteria; phylum Bacillota; class Clostridia; order Lachnospirales; family Lachnospiraceae; genus Schaedlerella. The sequence goes on from SFGN01000019.1 coordinate 24,679, forward strand.
TTTTCCTCAGAGTTGCCATGAATACTCGCAGTGACGGTGTATCATAATTGTCTGAGCTTCCCCAGATTTTTCCAAGAATATAGTTGTGTGTCAGTACTTTTCCTGTGTTCCGGGCAAGCAGGCAGAGCAGTTTGTACTCCAGCGGCGTCAGATGGATTTCAGTGCCGTCGCGGTACACGCATCCGGCTGCATAATCAATTTTCAGATTTCCATTTTCGTAAATGCTGGATTCGTGATTATTTTTTTCGCTATCAGAACGGACTCTCCGAAGTGCGACGCGAAGCCTTGCCAGCAGTTCATCTACGGAAAAAGGCTTTGTGAGATAGTCATCTGCACCTGCGTCAAGGGCGGTAACTTTATCGTTGTCTTCACTGCGCGCCGATACAACAATAATCGGCATATTGCTCCAGCTCCGGATTTTCCGGATGATTTCCACGCCGTCCATATCGGGAAGCCCAAGGTCAAGCAGTATGACATCCGGACGGTATGTCAGGGCATCCAGCACGGCAGCGGAACCGGTTTTTACCCGGTGGTAATTGTAATCCTGTGTTTCCAGGGTCGTTGCAATCAGATTAGCGATTGCCTTGTCGTCCTCAACAATGAGAATCTGTGGTTTATTCATGTAAATTCACCTCCGAAATCGGTAACGTAAAACAGAAGCATGCGCCGGATGGATGGTTGTCCTGTACCCGGATCGTGCCGCCGTGTGCATTTACGATAGATTTGCAGAGCGCAAGTCCGAGACCAAGCCCGCGGCGGCTGTCACTGTAGGATTTATTTGCAGTAAAAAACATTTCAAATAAGTGTTCTTTGGCAGAATCCGGTATGCCCGGACCATTGTCACTGATTTTGATCAGTACGTTTTTCTCCTGTTTTTCCATGCTTAAAATAATAAGAGAGCCTTCAGGCGTATATTTGATGGCATTATTCATAATGTTGATAATTACCTGTATGATGAGCTGTGCATCAATGGATGTCATTAAAAGCTCTTCCGTCAGCTCCAGCCGGATAGTATGATGGGAAGCACCCCGGTCCAGATGGCGCATCGCTTCGTGGATGACATCTTCCAGGAGCTCCGGCTCACAGCGCAGCGCCATGTTTCCGTTTTCAATCCGGGTGATGGAAAGCAGATTTTCTACCAGGTTGGTCAGCCACTGCGCGTCATCATATATAGCGGAATACAGTCCGTGGAGCTTTTGAGGGGGCAGATTGATGCCGGATTCCATCAGGATTGCAGCGTTCCCCGAAATGCTTGTGAGCGGAGTCCGCAGGTCATGGGAAATGGAACGCAGGAGATTTGCCCGCAAAGCTTCCTGACGTGCAGTTTCTTCCACCTTTTGTTTCGCCCGCACCATAGCGTCCTTTTCCAGGGCAAGTCCACATTCATCCAGAATTGCGATCATCAGGGATTTTTCAAATGCTTCCGGCGGATCTGACTGGTCAAGTGCTATCCCGACGACTGCAAGGACCTGTTTGGAACCCCGGACTGCGAGATAAAGACACTGTGCTTCCGGATGATTTTTGGTGGTCACACCCGCATGCTTATTATTATGCACAACCCAGTCCGCGACGTTGTGTTCCTCTTCAGTTAAATATTTTTCCATAGAATTTTCGGGCAGCAGAGGAAAAGACAGAGGCCTGCCAGGAACATTATCTTCTGTAACGGGATAGCAGACCATATCGCATTCGAGCAGTTTCCTGAGCTGAGTGGCGGCGACGGTTAGGATTTCTCCGCCGTCTTCCGCCTTCTGGAGCTTCTGGCTTGTCTCCAGAAGGATTTCCGTGCGGTATGCCTTATTTGCACTCAGGACGGCCTGTTGTTTGATGCGGGTCGTCAGAGTGCTGCCAAGCAGAGCGACGATAAACATGACCGAAAATGTTGCAAAGGAATCAGGTGCACTCCGGAGAGTAAAGTATGGCTCTGTAAAGAAAAAATTATAAATCAGCACGGAGAGCGCCGTGCTCAGAATGCTATAGCTTCGTCCTGTCGTCAGCATGGAAATAATCAGTACACCGAGAATATAAACCATCATGACATTTGTGGTGGTAAGTCCGATGGTGTGCAACAAAAAGCCGATGGCAGTACAAATGGCAAGTATGCCCGCCATGCGGAGGAAATCACGAATTGAAAATCTTTCTTTAATAACGAAATAATCCGGACGGTGCCATTTATCTGCATTCTGATCGGGGATAATGTAGATGTCCAGGTCAGGCGCCAGTTTACGGAGCCGGTTCAGCAGCGAAGGCGAACGGGAAAACAGATGTCCGGCACCCGGCCCCAGCCCGAGCACTATTTTTGTTGTGCCGCTGGCACGGGAATATTCGGCAATCTGTACTGCAGGATCATCACCATATAAAGTTGTGATATGTGCACCCAGCTCTTCGGCGAGATGGAGATTCGCCATGAGGCGCTTCTGCTCATCCTCCGACCACCCGGAGTACCCCGGTGTCTCTACAAATACTGCCGTAAATGTACCGCCGAATGCTTCTGCCATGCGTGCGGCGGCACGGATGACTCTCTCATTGGAAGGCGCTCCGGACAGGCAGCAGATAATATGTTCCCCGTAGTGATGCAGCGGATTTTTGTTCTTTTTACTCATGAGATTCAGAATATTCCTCTCTTTCTAGCAGCATTTTGCAGCTGTTTTGTATGATTAATCGGATAAAATCTGAACAAAAAACATCCGAACGTAATCTTTTAATTATTCAGTATAACACAAAAGATGTCAGTATTCTGTAGTAATTTTTCTTTCGGACATTAAGATTATGTAAAGATGTCGAAGTCTTAACATTATCTTTATACTTTGCCTGGTATCTTAATCTCTTCCTCACTGTTGATGGGGTATATTTAATTTAATAAATAGATCAGAAGATAAAACAGGGGGATGAAGCTATGGCATTATGGAGGAATGAGCGTATTACTCCTGCGCAGATTATCATGACAGGTTTCCTGGGAATTATCCTAACAGGTACGTTGCTTTTAATGCTGCCATTTGCTACGAGAAACGGTACAGGTGCAACACTTGAGGAAGCTCTGTTTACGGCAACTTCCGCAACGTGTGTGACAGGTCTTGTGGTGCGGGACACAGCGTCTTACTGGTCGGAATTCGGTCAGGGCGTAATATTGATATTGATACAAATCGGAGGTCTTGGGGTTATAACGATGGCGATTGCGATATCTATATTGGCGGGAAGAAGAATCGGATTCAGGCAGCGGTGGGTCATGCAGGAGTCTATTTCGGCACCGCAGGTCGGGGGAATCGTCCGGCAGACAAGGTTCATTGTCCGCGGTGCATTAATGATAGAGGCGGTGGGAGCCGTTCTTCTTGCGTTCCGGTTCTGCCCGCAGCTTGGGCTGGGAAAGGGTATCTGGTATTCAGTATTCCATTCTGTATCTGCTTTTTGCAATGCGGGGTTTGATCTGATGGGAACGGTAAGCGGTCAGTTTTCTTCGCTGACAGCTTTTGCGGGGGACGGATATATATGTGCCGTTATCTGTTTCCTGATTATAATAGGAGGTCTTGGTTTCCTGGTATGGCGGGATGTCCTGGATCACTGTCTGTGCTGGAAAGACTACCGTCTTCAGAGTAAGCTGGTGATAGTAACTACATTTTTACTTCTTTTGGGTGGGTTTATTTACTTCTATTGTCTTGAATTTCGTTTACCGCAGTGGTCTGAGATGAGTAGCGGGACGCGAGTGGCTGCTTCGTTTTTTCAGTCGGTTACGCCGCGTACGGCCGGTTTTAATACAGTAGATCATGCAAATTTCAGTGAAACAGGAAAGCTGGTAACGATTTTCCTGATGTTGATCGGAGGCTCTCCCGGATCTACTGCAGGCGGTATTAAAACGATAACTCTGGCGGTACTACTGATGGAGATGAAGTCGGTATTTCACCACCGGTCTCACGCGCAGTGTTTTGGAAGGAGAATATCTCAGGATGCTCAGAGGAATGCGTCGGCATTGTGTATGTTGTACCTGTTGATGGTGTTGGTGTGCGGGGCCGTAATTACAGGTATTGAGGGAATACCTCTTATGTCCTCCATGTACGAGACTGCATCTGCGATAGGGACGGTCGGGCTGTCACAGGGAATCACTTCGCAGCTTTCTCAAGCGTCACGCTTTATTCTGATTTTTCTGATGTATATGGGGAGAGTCGGCGGACTGACGATGATTTATGCCATGACGGCAAGCAGCAAAGGTCATTCCATGCTGCCTCAGGAAAAGATTACAGTCGGCTGATAAGGTGAAACGGCAGGCCCGGGACTGTGGCGGAAAAGGAATAAAATATGAAAGGAAATGGAAAAATGAAATCAGTATTATTAATTGGAATGGGACGTTTTGGGAGACATATGGCACAAAAACTTCATGAATTACATCACGAGGTTCTGGCGGTTGACCGCAACGAACAGAGGATAGATGATGCATTGCCGTTTCTGACGAGCGCGCAGATTGGGGATGCGACAAATCCGCAGTTCATCAGTGAACTGGGAGTCCGGGATTTTGATCTTTGCGTGGTTGCGATAGGAGATGATTTTCAGAGCTCACTGGAAGCGACCAGCCTTCTGAAGGAACAGGGAGCCCGGTTTGTATTATCAAGGGCAACCAGAGATGTCCACGCGAAATTTCTTTTAAGAAATGGAGCTGATGAGGTGATTTATGCGGAAAAGCAGATGGCAAACTGGGCAGCGGTCCGATATACCGCAGATCATGTTTTTGATTATATAGAGCTTACTCCGGAGCATTCGATATATGAAATGGCGATCCCGGAAGAATGGGTGGGACACACGCCGGTCGAATTAAATGTCCGCCGCAGGCATCATGTAAATATCCTGGCTACGAAATACAAAGGGGAACTGGAGCCGCTTCCCGGACCGGATCATATATTCAGGAGAGATGAAACGATATTTATACTAGGCAGCAACCGTGACGTACGGAAGCTTCTGAAATAATGAAAGAGGAGATGTGAATGGCAATTGTAGTAATCTGCCTGATAGTGGTGGCTGCTGTGGCAGGATATTGGATTATGGGGGCAATCGACGATTTTATAGATCATGGATACTGGCATCCTTATTGGGATGAAGAGACTGAGAAAAAGGAAAAAGGAGACAAAGAAGAGAAATAGATTCGTTATCTGTACAAATCATAAAATTGTCTGAAAAAACATGGGACATCAGACAAGAATTGGGAAAAACTATTTGGAAAAATACGTTTACAGATGTCAGAATAATGTGTTAAACTAAGAATGCAGTTTTCTAAAAGTGACGAGGTTTTTCAGGAGGGGCGATAATATGAAAGGATGGACAAAAACCGTCGGGGATATTACATTGCTGACGCAGTTTGGTTTTTCTTTCATTACGCCCCTCCTTTTATGTCTCGGACTGTGCGGCTGGCTTTCTTCTAAAGGTGTAGGAGCATGGGTCTTCATTCCCGGATTCATTTTGGGGTTCGGAGGTTCGGCTATGGTTGCATATAAATTTTATCTGCAGATAATGAGCAGGTTAAAGAAAGAAAACCAGGAAGAAGATAATGGCGGGGATCATAACAATAATAAAGAAGTAAGGAAGAAAACTGTGAAGAAAAAAAAGGTGTCTTTCAACAGACATGAATAAAAAACGCAGGTATTCTGAGGACAGGAAAAGATCGGTATATAAGACAGTGATAAATAATATTAATAAAAGGCGGCAATTGGCAATAAGAAAATAGAAATATGAAGATAGAAATAAGAGGATAGTATGAGCAGATTATTTGATACGGTTCAGCCGGCAGTAAAAAAAGAAACTAAAAACGTGGCAGTCAGCACAGGAATCGGCGTTGTTCTGATGTGGATTTTGTTTGCTGTGCTGCATGTGGCATTCCCTGTAAAAGTTCCGTTTGATTATACGGTAATTATCGGAGGAATCGGAGGAGGAATCATAGCGGTCCTTAATTTTTTTCTGATGGGGCTGACTGTGCAGAAAGTGGCCGCCACTGAAGATGATGCAGACGCTAAGATGAAGATGAAAGCAAGCTATTCCCGTCGGATGCTGATGCAGGTCCTTTGGATCATTATCGCAATCACGGCTCCGTGTTTCTGGTTTGTAGCAGGCATTCTGCCGCTGCTGTTCCCGGGTATGGGGATTAAAATCAGAGGGATTTTCCTGAAACCGGAAAAACAGCAGAAATAGCTGATAACTATGCTGTAATTCTCAGATATGAGATTTAAAATAAAATATTTCTCAGATATGAGATTTTTACAATTTTTATTACAGACAGGAGGTGGAAACATATATGGAGTTAGACATCAGGGGAGCGCGGATACTGTTTACGATTCCGATTGATATTCCGATACTCGGACCAGTTAAAATCAGCGAGACAATGGTTGTGAGCTGGATTGTCATGTTATTGATTACGGGATTATGTATCTGGCTTACCAGAGGCCTGAAAGTGGAGAATATCTCCAAAAAGCAGGCTGTCGCCGAAATGTTGGTTGAGACGGCGGAGAACTTCGTTGTAGGGAACATGGGAGAAAATTTCCGTTATATGATTCCGTTTATAGCAGCCTTGTTTTCAACCAGCGTTGTATCAAACCTGATCAGCCTCGTAGGACTTCGCAGCCCTACAGCGGACTTGTCCGTGGAGGCGGCATGGGCAGTTGTCGTATTTATCATGATTACGGCCCAGAAGATTAAGACAGGCGGTTTCGGCGGATATCTGAAGGGATTTACGACGCCGATTGCAATTATGACACCATTTAATATTTTGTCAGAACTTGCAACTCCGGTCAGCATGGCATGCCGTCATTTCGGGAATATCCTTTCCGGCGTTGTTATTAACGGTCTGATTTATGGCGCGCTGGCTGCTGCCAGTTCAGCATTGTTTGGACTGCTTCCCGGCATTCTCGGAGATGTGCTGTCAAAGATACCGTTTCTCGATGTCGGAGTTCCGGCGATTCTTTCAATATATTTTGACTGGTTCTCCGGTATCATGCAGGCATTTATTTTCTGTATGCTGACAGTAATGTATATTGCGAATGCGGCAGAGGAAGGCTGAAAACGAGTCATGCGGGCCTTAAAAGTGAGCATGGCAGGAACTGCGCCGTGCGTGACGCATGGCGGATAAGAAGTACAAAGATTGGAAAACAATAAAAATGATTTGAAAAGAATAAGGAGGATTTCATTATGGAATTTCAGTTACTTGCAAAAGGTATCGCGCTGGCAGGATGTGCGATTGGAGCAGGATGTGCGTTGATAGCAGGTATCGGACCTGGTATCGGAGAAGGTAATGCGGTGGCAAAGGCGCTGGAAGCAATCGGACGTCAGCCGGAAAGCAAATCAGACATTACATCGACCATGCTTCTCGGATGTGCAATCGCAGAGACGACAGGTATTTATGGTTTCGTTACCGGTCTGCTTCTGATTTTCGTGGCACCGGGTATGTTTATGAATTTCCTGTCTTAATTAAAACTTATCACAAACTACAGGAGGTACAGGAATGCAGGTGCAGGAGTTAGTGTCAATTGTGCCGTGGAACTTCGTGGCTACGATCTGCAACCTTTTTATCCAGATGTATCTGATCAAACGATTTCTCTTCAAGCCGATAAATGAGATTCTTGAAAAGCGCAGGGCAAAAGCAGATGCGGAGATTCAGGAAGCGGTTCAGGCCAGAGAGGAAGCGAACGCTATCAAATCTGAGTACGAGCAGAATATGCTGGATGCAAAGAATAAAGCAAATGAAATTCTGGTATCTGCCCAGAAGACAGCGTCGATTCAGAGTGAGGAAATACTGAAGGATGCAGCCAGTCAGGCAGCAGCCATTAAAGCGAAGGCAGAGAGTGATATTGCCCAGGAGAGAAGAAAAGCCGTGAATGAAATTAAAGGTGAGATCGGCGGTATGGCGGTGGAAATTGCCGGTAAGGTGATCGAGCGTGAAATCTCTGAGGCGGATCATGCAAAACTGATTGACGATTTTATTGCGAATGTAGGTGAGGAATCATGACAAAGACTGCCAGATTATACGGCGGCAGCCTGTATGACCTCGCCGCCGAAGAAAAACTGACGGGTGTTATCCTGGAGCAGATGCAGGGAATCAGACGATTGTTCGGGGAAAATCCCGAATATCTGCGTCTCTTAGGAGAGCCTTCCATCCCGAAGACAGAACGTACAGGGATGATCGAAGAGGCATTCGGAGCCCGGGCAGAAAGATATTTGGTAAACTTTTTAAAAATATTATGCGAGCGGGACATTTTGTCAGAATATGCGGGGTGTTGTGATGCGTTCGCACAGCGTTATAATGCAGACCATAATATTGCAGAGGCAGTTGTCACAAGTGCTGTTGCGTTAAATGAGGCACAGACAGAGGCATTGAAGAAAAAACTGGAGAAGCTCAGCGGAAAAAAAGTTTCCCTGACCCGGAAAACAGATGCTTCCGTGGTGGCAGGTCTGCGTGTGGAACTGGAAGGACAGCTGCTTGACGGAACCGTTCAGGGACGTCTGGCAGGAATTTCCAGGAAACTTGAAGAAATCATTGTTTAAAGGATGGGTATGGAGATATGCATTTAAAACCAGAAGAAATATCCAAGGTCATCCGCAGCCAGATAAAGTATTATGAAAACACGATTCAGCAGAATGAGACAGGGACGGTTCTTATGGTCGGTGACGGAATCGCCAGAGCAAGCGGGCTTATGAACTGTATGGCCGGAGAACTGCTGGAGTTCGAAGACGGAAGTTTTGGCATGGCACAGAACCTGGAAGAGAACAGTGTGTCGATTGTATTATTTGGTTCCGATGAGAATATCGGCGAAGGCCAGACCGTGAAACGTACCGGAAAGGTCGTATCCGTTCCGGTTGGAGAAGCCATGATCGGACGTGTTGTCAATGCACTCGGGCAGCCGATTGACGGTGCAGGACCGATCGTGACAGATGAGTTCCGGGCAGTGGAAAGCCCGGCACCGGGAATCTGTGAAAGAAAATCTGTATTCGAGCCGCTTCAGACAGGAATCAAGGCAATTGATTCAATGGTTCCGATCGGACGCGGTCAGAGAGAGCTGATTATCGGTGACCGTCAGACAGGTAAGACTACGGTGGCTGTGGATACAATTATTAATCAGAGAGAGAAAGGCGTAATATGTATTTATGTCGCAATCGGGCAGAAGCGTTCTACCGTTGCGACACTTGTGGAAACTCTTACAAGAAATCATGCGATGGGGTATACGATTGTCGTATCGGCCAGTGCTTCTGAAGCAAGTCCGCTTCAGTATATTGCACCATATTCCGGATGCACAATGGGCGAATATTTTATGAACAAAGGGAAACATGTGCTGATCGTTTATGATGACCTGAGTAAGCATGCGGTTGCTTACCGTGCACTGTCCCTGCTGATCCGCCGTCCGCCGGGACGAGAAGCTTATCCGGGAGACGTTTTCTATCTGCATTCCAGATTACTGGAGCGTGCCGCAAAGTTGGATGATGAGCATGGGGGCGGTTCCCTTACGGCACTCCCGATTATCGAGACACAGGCGGGTGATGTTTCTGCTTATATCCCGACCAATGTAATCTCAATTACAGACGGTCAGATATTCCTTGAGACAGAGCTGTTCCATTCCGGTGTCATGCCGGCTGTAAACCCGGGCATTTCTGTTTCCCGAGTCGGAGGAAATGCTCAGATCAAGGCGATGAAGAAGGTTGCCGGAACATTGAAGCTGATTTATTCTCAGTACCGTGAGCTGCAGAGCTTTGCACAGTTTGGTTCAGATCTGGATGCGGATACAAAAGCGCGTCTGGAGCAGGGAGCAAGAATTGTGGAAGTCCTCAAGCAGAATCAGAATGCGCCGGTTCCGGTAGAGAAGCAGGTGGCGATCCTTTATGCAGTTACAAAGGGAATACTGTCTAAAGTAGAAGTAGAAGATGTACGTGCATATGAGGACGGCCTGTATCCGTGGCTTGATTCCAATGCGGAAGGCACACAGGTCATGCAGGAAATCCGCTCTACAGGAAAACTGGAAGCCGAGACAGAAGAAAAACTGAAACAGGCACTGGAATCATATACAGAAGAATTTCTGAATACCAGACCTGCAAAATAATGTGAAAAAGGAGGGCATTTATGGCTGCAAACATGAAAGCGGTAAAGCTGCGTATTAAAAGTGTCCAGAGCACAATGCAGATTACAAAAGCGATGGAACTTGTGGCATCCTCCAAACTGCGTAAGGCAAAGGAACGTGCGGAAACCTGCCGCCCTTATTTTCAGGAGCTTCACAAGACATTGAAAGAAATCGCCAGGGAGAATACCGATTTTTCATCGGTCTATGCCGGAGAGGCATCCGGCGATAAGGTTTGTTATGTGGTTATCGCCGGTGACAGAGGTCTGGCCGGCGGATACAATGCGAATCTTTTTAAATGTCTGGAAAACGATGCCGCAGGAAAAGATTATGTGGTGCTTCCGATCGGAAAGAAAGCAGTCGAATATTTCCGACGGAAAAACGTGGAATGCCTGACAGAAGAGTTTGCTGAAATTGCCGGCGTGTCTGTTGCTGACTGTTTTGAAATTGCAAACATTTTGTGCAAAGAATATAAAAAAGGAACATTTGGTCATATTGATTTGTGCTATACAAATTTTGTATCCATGCTTTCCCAGCAGCCGGAAGTATTTCCCATGCTTCCGTTGAAAGATATTCTGGAAGAGAATATGGCTGCCGATGAAGAGCGGACAGTGCATAATCTGATTCTGTATGAGCCGAACAGCACGGAAGTTTTCGATGCAATCGTGCCGGAATATCTGGCGGGGCTTGTGTACGGCGGTGTATGTGAGGCACTTGCCAGCGAACTGGCGGCGAGAAGAACTGCTATGGAAGCGGCTACAGGCAATGCGGAAGAAATGATTGAAAAGCTGAATCTATATTATAACAGAGCAAGGCAGGCAAGCATAACGCAGGAAATCACGGAGATTGTTGCAGGCTCAGAAGGCTTGTAAAAGAAGTCTTGTTAGAAAGAGGAGATTTGGAAAATGAGTGAAAAACACATTGGCGAAGTAGTACAGGTCATGGGTCCGGTACTGGACATCCGGTTTGCACACAATGAACTTCCTGCACTGCTGAATGCCATAGAAATTGATGTTAATGGCGCGAGGCTGGTTGCCGAAGTGGCACAGCAGCTTGGAGATAATACAGTGCGCTGTATCGCCATGAATTCTACAGACGGTCTGGTTCGCGGTACGAAGGCTATAGATACCGGTGCTCCGATTTCAGTTCCGGTAGGTGAAGAGTGTCTGGGCCGTGTGTTCAATCTTCTGGGTGATCCGGTTGATAACCTTCCGGCACCGGAGACAAAAGAGCACTGGTCGATTCACCGTCCGGCCCCGTCTTATGAGGAACAGACACCGGCGACAGAGATTCTGGAAACCGGTATCAAGGTCGTAGACCTGATCTGCCCTTATGCAAAGGGAGGTAAGATCGGCCTTTTCGGAGGAGCGGGAGTAGGAAAAACGGTTCTTATCATGGAACTGATTCATAATGTGGCGACCGCACACGGCGGACTTTCCGTATTCACAGGTGTCGGAGAGCGTACCCGTGAGGGAAATGACCTTTACAATGAAATGAAAGAAAGCGGAGTTATTGACAAAACTGCCCTGGTATATGGACAGATGAATGAGCCGCCCGGAGCCCGTATGCGTGTCGGCCTGTCAGGACTGACAATGGCAGAATATTTCCGTGATGTAAAAAATCAGGATGTGCTGCTGTTTATTGATAATATATTCCGATTTACACAGGCAGGTTCTGAGGTGTCTGCCCTGCTTGGACGTATGCCTTCAGCCGTAGGCTATCAGCCGACGCTGGCGACAGAAATGGGCGCGCTTCAGGAGCGTATCACTTCAACAAGAAAAGGCTCAATCACATCAGTACAGGCCGTTTATGTGCCTGCGGATGACCTGACTGACCCGGCTCCGGCGACAACATTTACCCATCTGGATGCAACGACCGTATTATCCCGTGAGATTTCAAGTCAGGGAATTTATCCTGCGGTGGATCCGTTGGATTCTACCAGCCGTATCCTTGCTCCGGATGTGGTCGGCATCGAGCATTATGAGACTGCCCGTGCCGTGCAGAGAGTGCTGCAGCGTTATAAAGAGCTTCAGGATATTATTGCGATTATGGGTATGGATGAGCTTTCCGAGGAAGATAAACTTACAGTAAACCGGGCACGTAAGGTACAGCGTTTCCTGTCACAGAGTTTTTCTGTCGCAGAGCAGTTTACCGGCATGGAAGGACAGTATGTTCCGCTTAAGGAGACGATCCGCGGATTTAAGATGATTCTCAACGGAGAGTGCGATGATATTCCGGAAAGCTGTTTCCTGTTTGCAGGGACAATCGATGATGTATTTGAAAAAGCTAAGAAGCTGTAAAGGAGGATGTCTATGAGGACCTTCCCATTACGAATCGGAACACCGGACGGCCTGCATTTTGAAGGGGATGTGGAACGGGTTGTCTGCCGCAGCATCAGCGGTGACATGGCGATCCTTGCCGGACACTGTAATTTCTGTACTGCGCTTGGTATGGGTGAAGCATATATTGTGTTGGAAGACGGCACCAGAAGGCAGGCTGCCTGTATCGGCGGAATGATTTCCATGATTGACGGCACATGCCGTCTGATGGCGACAACCTGGGAATGGAAAGAGGATATTGACGCTGAAAGAGCGGAAAATGCCAAAAAGCGTGCAGAGGAAGTTCTTGAAAAAGCAGGTCTGACAGACCGGGAATACAAACTGGCAGAGGCAAAGCTCAGGAGAGCTTTGATCCGTCTGAGTGTAAAGGAATAAAAAAGGAAAACCGGCATTGTGGTTTATAAAACCATGATGTCGGTTTATTGGAATTATCAGGAGGATAGTATCATGATCAGAAGAAAAGAAGATATCCGCATCCGCGAAGTAAAAAATGCGATGAACGGAAAAGGAACGGTATGTTTTCATGACTGGCTTCTGCCTGAGGAGGCAGCCGGACATGGAAGAGTATTCAGTAAACTGGTGATTCCGCCGGGATGTTCGGTCGGATATCATCAGCATAACAACGAGTTTGAAGCATTTTATGTATTAGAAGGGCAGGCCACAGTGACAGACGGGGAAGAGACAGTCGTGTTGAATGAAGGGGATATGAACCTCTGCCGTAACGGCGATTTCCACGGGGTGGAGAATTGCACAGAAAAAGATCTGGTATTAATGGCCTTGATCATGAATCAGTTATAAGAATTATATGAATCTTGAATGAAAGCTGCTGAAAAGGAGAAATATATGAGCTGTCAGATGAAAAGATTGAACCGTTTTGAAACGGCTGATATCTATGAGAAATGGATTCACAGACATTTCCCACAGGATGAGATTAAGCCGCTTAAAAGTATATACAGAATGTGGGATATGGGATGCTACAGTGCAGTAGGGATTTATACAGACCCTGAGGATGACGGTGTCCCGGATTTTGTCGGATACGCTTTTTTTGTATCAGCCCCTGACAGCAGTCAGATTTTGCTGGATTATCTGGCAGTTGTAGAAAAATACCGAAGTCACGGTATCGGCAGTGTATTTCTGAAACAGGCGAAAGAAATTCTGCCGGAATATAAAGGGATTCTGATAGAGACGGAAGATGTAGATTTTGCAGAAAATGAAGAGGAGCGCCTGGTCAGGGATAAGAGAGATTCTTTTTATAAAAGGAACGGCGCACTTTGGACGGGAGTGAAGGGTGAAGTGTATGGAGTCCGTTATGCGATCTGGAATTTCCCTTTAAAAGAAGCGGCAAAACCCGACGAATGCAGAGAAAATCTTGAGAAGATTTATAAGATTATAGTGCCCGGAGAAAAATATGAAAAGCATGTAAAAATATTATAAAAATAAAGGAGGCATTATGATCAGAGCCATTTTTTTTGATATTGACGGTACACTGCTTTCCCATAAACTGGGACGGGTCCAACAGAGCAGTAAACAGGCCATCATACAGTTAAGGGAAAAAGGAATCCGGGTATTTATGGCTACAGGCAGGCATATTCTGGAGATTGAAGAGCTGCCGCTTGATGAGATAGAGACTGACGGATATGTTACTTTGAATGGTCAGTTATGCCTGGGAGAAGGAAGAGAAGTGTTCTATGAGCTGCCTGTTGACGATGAGGATGTACAGACAATAATCACAATTTTCAATGAAAAGAAAATCCCTGTACAGGTCATTGAAAAAGACAGGATGTATATGAACATCATCAATGAGAAAGTACGCAAAGTTCAAGAAGAAATCTGTTCGGAGGTGTCTCCGCCCGGTGAATATAAAGGAGATAAAATTTATCAGTTTGTCATCTATGTGGACGACAAAGAAACAGAGCAAATCGTCCGTTCCCTGTCCGGTAGTAAAATGAGCAGATGGAACAGGCATGCAATTGATATTATCCCAAAGAAAGGCGGAAAAGTTGAAGGGATAAAGCAAATATTAAAGCTTTATGATATAGCTCCGGACGAAATTATGGCATTCGGCGACGGGGAAAATGATATCGATATGCTCCGTTTTGCGGGAATCGGAATTGCCATGGGAAATGCGGAAGAAAAAGTAAAGTGCCATGCAGATTATGTGACGGATACCGTGGAAGGGGACGGGATTATAAAAGCGTTGAGACATTATAGTATTCTGGATGCCCCTGTATGCTTAACAGTAAGTGAGGTGTGAAAATGAATTATTATGACAGAGCAATGGAATTAGAAGATGAAATCATAGAAAACCGGAGGTATTTCCATAAAAATGCAGAAGTGGGGCTCAATATGCCGAAAGCCCAGGCATATGTAATAGAAAAACTTACCGAATATGGGCTGCAGCCGCAGAAATGCGGTCACGGTGTATCGGCAGTGCTGGGGCACGGAGGAAATGTTCTGCTGCTTCGTGCAGATATGGATGCGCTTCCCATGCCGGAGGAAAGCGGAGAAGAATTTGCCTGCCCGACAGGTATGCAAAACCATGCCTGCGGACATGATTTTCATGCGGCCATGCTGCTGACAGCGGCCAAAATGCTGAAAGAAAACGAGGAATCACTGGAAGGGACGGTCAAATTCATGTTCCAGCCGGCAGAGGAAACCTTTGAGGGAAGTAAAGATATGATTGCGGCCGGCATCCTCGAAAATCCGCCTGTTGACGCGGCTCTTGCGTACCATGTCGCTGCAGGAAAACTGCCTATGGGACTGTATATGTATAACGATAAGGACACTATGATGTTTTCTGTGGACGGTTTTAAGATTACAATCCATGGAAAAGGCTCACACGGGGCCTATCCTCAGAATTCTGTCGATCCGATCAATATCGGGGTGCATATTCATCTTGCACTTCAGGAGCTGATTGCAAGAGAGAGCGACCCGACACACGCATGCGTGCTCACTATCGGACAGTTCCAGGCCGGAGCTGCGGCAAATATTATTCCGGATGTTGCCGTCCTTCAGGGGACGATCCGAACAAATAAGAGGGAAGCGAGAGAACTTCTGGTGCGCAGGATGAAAGAGACAGCACAAAAAACGGCGGAAGTTTTCGGCGGAAGTGTTGATATTGAGATGATCTCGGAAGTGCCGCCGCTGATCTGCGATCCTGAGCTGACAAAAGAGATGGTTGGATATATGAAGGAGCTTCCTATTCCCGGAATGACCGGATGTCCCGGAACGTCTTCAAGCGCATCCGAGGATTTTGCGGTGATTGCGGAAAAAGTTCCGTCTGCATTTATGTATCTGTCAGCAGGATATATGGACGAAAGAGGAGCATATGGGCCGCATAACCCCAAGGTACAGTTTAATGAAGATGTGTGCCCGATCGGAGCGGCCTGCCTTGCCCATTGTGCAGTGCAGTGGCTGAGGCATAATAAATAAACGGCAGTGAAACTTCAAGGCGGGAGGCGGCAGCATGAAGATCACCAAATTATGTATTAAGAATTATATGCAGAAGGAAGCGGACAGAATCAGGGAATCGTGGTGGTGGAAGAACGTTTGAAGTATTTATTTGATAATTTTGATACAGAATATGTGGAAAAGATCGCATTCCGCAATGCAGAAGAATTACTCTTGATTAAATAATCAGATATGATAACCTTATAGATAAATAATGAGTTCAGGACTCCATATTACGTTTGGAGAACATAAAATTTTTCATAAGGAGAAAATCTATGGGAGCATGGAGTGCTGTGAACGGTAATAATTGCTTTACAAATATTTTATAAATCAAATTAGCACTCAATGCTTGACAGTGCTAACAAACGGTGTTATTGTTACAGTGTAATTAGAACAAATGAGTTTTTCTTGGCAAAGGAGGCTTTTCTATGAACATAAACAAATTTACACAGAATTCTCTGCAGGCGGTTCAGTCCTGTGAGAAGCTGGCGTATGATTACGGCAATCAGGAGCTTGCACAGGAACATCTTTTGTACGCACTGGTCACACAGGAGGACGGCTTGATTCTGAAGCTTCTGGAGAAGATGGGATTTCAGGGCACGTTGGTTGTAAACCGGGTAGATGAATTATTAAAGAAGCGTCCGAAGGTACAGGGCGGACAGGTATATATTGGAAAAGATTTGAATAATGTTTTGATCCATGCTGAGGATGAGGCAAAGCAGATGGGAGATGAATATGTTTCCGTTGAGCATCTGTTCCTGGCGCTTTTGGATTATGCGAGTCGGGAGATGAAATCATTTTTCAAGGAAATGGGTATCAGCCGGGAAGGATTTCTTCAGGCACTTTCTTCTGTCAGAGGGAATCAGCGGGTGACAAGCGATAACCCGGAAGCTACCTATGATACTTTGAAGAAATACGGACAGGATCTGGTAGACCGTGCCCGTGAGCAGAAACTTGACCCGGTCATCGGCCGTGATGAAGAGATCAGGAATGTGATTCGGATTCTGTCGCGTAAGACAAAAAACAATCCGGTGCTGATCGGTGAACCGGGTGTCGGCAAGACAGCGGTCGTGGAAGGTCTTGCACAGAGGATCGTAAAGGGCGATGTCCCGGAAGGGCTTAAGGATAAGACAATTTTTTCACTGGATATGGGAGCACTTGTTGCCGGCGCGAAATACAGGGGTGAATTTGAGGAACGTCTGAAAGCAGTTCTCGAGGAAGTTAAGAGCAGTGACGGAAGGATTATCCTGTTTATCGACGAGCTGCATACGATTGTGGGTGCAGGTAAGACGGACGGCGCGATGGATGCCGGAAATATGCTTAAGCCGATGCTTGCCCGCGGTGAACTCCACTGTATCGGGGCAACTACACTTGATGAATACCGGCAGTATATCGAAAAGGATGCCGCACTGGAACGAAGATTCCAGCCGGTCATGGTAGATGAGCCGTCCGTCGAGGATGCTATCTCTATTTTGCGTGGATTAAAAGAACGTTACGAAGTATTTCATGGCGTAAAAATAACAGACAGTGCACTTGTAGCAGCGGCTACTCTGTCACACAGATATATCTCCGACAGATTCCTGCCGGATAAGGCTATTGACCTTGTGGACGAGGCCTGTGCATTGATAAAGACAGAACTGGATTCCATGCCGGCAGAGCTGGATGAGCTCAGCAGGCGTATCATGCAGCTTGAAATTGAAGAAGAGGCGCTGAAGAAAGAGGAAGACCGGTTAAGCAAAGAACGACTGGAGAATCTGCAGGAAGAGCTTGCAGAACTGAGAGAGGAATTTGCAGGAAAGAAAGCACAGTGGGACAATGAAAAAGCGTCAGTTGAGCGTGTGCAGAAAATCCGTGAGGAAATTGAACAGGTGAACCGTGATATTCAGAAAGCACAGCAGGAATATGATCTGAATAAGGCAGCCGAGCTGCAGTACGGACGCCTTCCGCAATTGAAAAAGCAGCTGGAAACCGAGGAGGAGCGTGTGAAAGAAAAAGATGCTTCTCTGGTACATGAGGCGGTGACGGACGAAGAAATCGCACGTATCATTTCCCGTTGGACCGGAATACCGGTTACGAAATTGAACGAGAGCGAACGGAGCAAGACGCTTCATCTGGCAGATGAGCTTCATAAAAGGGTCATTGGTCAGGAGGAAGGTGTGCAGCTGGTTACGGAAGCGATCCTGCGTTCCAAAGCGGGAATCAAAGACCCGTCCAAGCCGATCGGCTCCTTCCTTTTCCTTGGACCTACCGGCGTAGGAAAGACGGAGCTTGCGAAGGCTCTGGCTCAGAGTCTGTTTGACGATGAGAATAATATGGTTCGTATTGATATGAGCGAGTACATGGAGAAATATTCCGTGTCCCGTCTGATCGGAGCTCCTCCGGGATACGTAGGATATGATGAAGGCGGACAGCTCACGGAGGCGGTCAGGAGAAAACCGTATTCAGTCGTCCTGTTTGATGAAGTGGAAAAGGCACATCCGGATGTGTTCAATGTGCTGCTTCAGGTATTGGATGACGGGCGGATCACTGATTCTCAGGGACGCACGGTAGACTTTAAAAATACGATTTTGATTATGACATCAAATATCGGAGCAAATTATCTTCTGGAAGGAATTCAGGAGGACGGTACGATAAGCACCGAAGTACAGGATTTTGTGATGGGTGACCTGAAAAATCATTTCCGTCCGGAATTTCTGAACAGGCTGGATGAAATTATCATGTTCAAACCGCTGACAAAGGCAGATGTTACTTCTATCATTGACCTGCTTATGGCAGATGTCAATAAACGTCTTGAGGAAAAAGAGCTTGAGATTGAGCTGACGGATGCTGCCAAAGCTTTTGTCGTGGAAGGCGGATATGAGCCGATGTACGGGGCAAGGCCGCTGAAACGGTATTTGCAGAAGCATGTTGAGACATTGGCAGCCAAACTGATCCTGGGAGGCAAAATCGGAAGAGGCGACAAGATCGTGATTGATGTTGTTGACGATAACTTAGAGGCATATGTCAAAGAGCAGGTGACAGTGTCTTAACAAAACAATGAGTCAGAACGGAAGGGTGGGCGATTTGGCACAGGTAATCTTTCATATAGATGTGAATTCAGCTTATTTAAGCTGGACAGCAGTGGAACAATTGAAAAAGGGTGCAGAGGTGGATATTCGTACAATCCCGTCCATCATCGGCGGAGACCAGAAGTCCCGCCACGGCGTGGTTCTTGCAAAGTCCATCCCTGCTAAAAAATATGGCATTCGCACCGGGGAACCGGTTGCGAATGCTTTTCGTAAATGCCCAAATCTTGTGATGGAACCGCCTGACCATAAAATGTATCGGGAGAAAAGCGATTTGCTGATGAAGTACCTTCGGACATTTTCTGAGGAGATCGAGCAGGTCAGCGTGGATGAGTGTTATATGAATCTGACTAATGTCATCCACAGGTTCCCTTCCGTCCCTGACGCGGCGATGGAAATTAAAAACGGAGTAAAAGAAAGATTTGGGTTTACAGTAAACATCGGAATTTCCACAAATAAGCTTCTTGCAAAGATGGCATCGGATTTTGAAAAGCCGGATAAGATACACACCCTTTATCCGAATGAAATTGAGGAGAAAATGTGGCCGCTGCCGGTCGGAGATTTGTTCATGGCGGGGCACTCCAGCGTTGAGGCACTGAAAAAACTAGTATAATTCACTTTAATTAACAAAGTGTTTCGTTATTGGCTGATATCTGTTATAATAGACTTGCGGGAGGAAGTCTATTATGCCAAATACAGTT
>SFGN01000083.1 GCA_004556565.1 Lachnospiraceae bacterium
AATGCTTATTTCAAGCCGTTTCCCGGCATTCTTTGTTTTGTTTTCAAGGTGCTTGAGCTACCGCCTAGAAAGAACAAGCTGAAATGTGAACAACACCAAAGTTTTCGACCATTTGGCAGTTCTTCGCTCAATTTGAGGCGGAAGGTGAACTACCACCTAGGAAACAGAAAGCCAATCAATTGCCTTCCAGTTTTTTCAGAGCTTCTTCCACGCCTTTGATCGCAGCCATCTCAACAAGCACGTCTTTGACGCTACCAGTATAGCACAGTGAAAATCAAAAATCGTCCGCGATTTTAGACACCCCTACGGAGATATCTGGGATCCATTTGCTGTCTTTCCCGATAGCTGGATTCCAGACTTCAAACACTTCTTCGATTGGGTTGAAGGCGATGACAATACGTTTCTTCTTGTACGTTGAATCAACAACTTCCTGACCAACAACCGCTGCCTCAATGGCTGTGATACGCTGCTGGCCATCAATCAGAATTTTCTTTCCGGATGACACTTTTCCGTTTTTTAATCGGATATCAGGGTTCTTCCAAACAATTATATATCCAACGGGGAATCCTTTATAGAGAGAATCCATCAGGTCACGAACCTTGGAGCCATCCCAGACAAATGGACGCTGAATCTCAGGGATCGCAATCTCGCCTTCCTTAATAGAGCTGATGATGTTTTCAACAGAATGGATAGTTGCAGTATAGTCTTTTGAATAACGTTTAGGTGCCTTTCTAAAACGTTTATCAGAAAGGAATGAAGCGCTATGCATATATTTTGTCTTGGATAAGCCAATAAATACGACATTCATTGCAATAGCAAGACCCTTCACTTCTTATGAGTGAAGGGTCTCTTTGTATATCACAGCGCTACTGTTTGATATTTAGTCAATTACATAAATAGTGCCCGCAGACAATCCTGACGCTGATGCAGCACGCGGACAACGATCACTTCATCATCTCCGGCCAAATAGAAAATGCAGTAGTTCTCACACACTAAATACCGATATTCCGTATGTACCGGGATCAGCGCATCCAGTGGCCTACCTCGACCGGAAAAATCGGCCAGCGACAGGATGCTTTTCTTCAGCTCGCTGATGATTCGTGCAGCGGCATCAGGATTGCCTAATTCCTCCCGGATATACTGTCGGATAGAGGCTAAGTCTTGCCGTGCAACCTTGGAGACGCTCACCTTTGCCATGGTCAATCCTCCAGCCCGGCAAAAGCCTCATCCACAGACAGCGTGCCTTCATTACGGATAGACTCAACACCTTTGCCAAGCTCGGCCAGCAGCTTCACTGCAGCTTGCAGCTTTTCATACTCGATCAGGCTCTGTACCACATATTTTCCGCGGCCATTCTTGGTGAGGTATACCACAGAGCCGTCGTCGCAATGGCCCAGCACTTCGCTGTAATTCTTGAGATCAGAAATTGGAACGATGTTTGTCATCGGGATCAGCTCCTTTCTTTTATATTATAGACGAATTTGTAGATATATTCAACCCTAAATTATGGGTTAAATCTATCTTCTATTGGAGAGTGGTTTATCCGGTCACGATTTCAGTCATCTCACGTTACTATCAAGCCATTCATGTAGTGTGAAGGGCTATTTTTATTCATCGAATGCCGCAATTCTCTGTTTTCTGTATTCAGCTGGTGTAATCCCCATTAACTTCATGAATGATTTGTAGAAATGACTCTCATAATCATACCCACACAGTCGGCTGATTTCTTTATATGTCAGATTAGATTGGTAGATCAAAGTACACGCATGATTGATTCGAATTTTCTCATAGAATTGTTGGGGAGACTGCTTACATACCTGCATGAAAATCCGATATAATTGAGATTGACTGATATGAAACATGCTTGCTATTTTGGCAATACGAACTGGTTGAGAAATATTGGTTTCCATGAAGTTAACTACTTCGTGAAAAAGATCTATTGGTTCAACTGGTTTTTCATGAATATTTCCACATTTCAGCAGTTCCCCGATGATTAGATAGAACCAACCCACAAGTGTCGTCATCATCGTTCCTTCTGCATGGGCTGCTGCAAGCATATTTTGATAGTATGCAGGAATAGTATCTGAATGTATGTTATAAATGGCAATGTTTTCGGCTGATAAGCCCAGCATGCGTACGTATTCGTCATCATGAACGCCAAAGAAGCCAACATAAAACAAACTCCATGGATTACGAGAATCTGCCTGGTAGGAAACCTTTGTGTTTTTCGGAAAAAGATAAACATCACCCGCGTTGAGCGAATAGCTCTTTCCTTCGCAAGTGAAGGTTCCTTTCCCTTCTACTACATAATGGAGAATATGATGATCTCGAAAATCCATCATTGTGTGCGATCCTGGTGAATGCCAAATACGTCCCACATGGTCAATCACAATGTCTGCATTCGTGTGTTGTGATTCTCGCTTAATATGGACAACATCATAAGTAGAATTACTCATTCATATCGCCTGCTTTACTGGGACTTCTCACAGATTATCATAACACTTGATCACTTTCAATGCAAGATTTTTATAATAATATGCCATATATCTTGATTGACGGAATTTCAACGAATTACTATAATCTAGATAAACAAGGGTGAGCCCGAAATAGAATATAGGAGGTCACAATGATGAAAAGGTTTGTCTCGATTCTTCTTGTTGTCATGCTGATGGCTTGTCTGCTGAACGTTGCTTCTGGTGAGACCAGCACTGAGTATGTCAACTCCGGAAAACTGAGCTACGATTTGACCGCACAGGTCAACAACGGTGAGGAAATGGAGCTTGAATTCTGGGTGCAGGTCGAGCTCGCAAACATTTATCAGAAATGGTGCGATGCCTACACTGAGCTTCATCCCAACATCAAGTTCAACATCACCCAGGGTTCTAATGAGGATCATTTCAAAAAGTTGGGCATGGCACTGCCTTCCGGAACCGGTCCGGATCTGTTCCACATGCACAATTCCTTCATTGATCAGTTCATGATCAATCTGAAGCCCTATGATCCTTCTGTCCTGCCTCTGGATGTCCTTCGTGAGGATTTCAACGCCATTGATGAAAGCCTCTACGGCGACAATCTGTATTACGTTGGCCTGGCTGCGATGAGCTGCGGTGTGTTCTATAATTCGCAGATGTGGGCTGATGCTGGTCTGACTGATGCGGATATCCCCACCACTTGGGACGAGCTGGCCGCTGTTGCCAAGAAGCTGACTCAGTTTGACGAAAATGGCAAGATGACGGTAGCTGGCTTCAACTACAATGAAATGAGCATCGAGTACCTGCTCACCGCCCTGAATTATCACAAGGGCATCCCGATGTTCAAGCCGGGCACGCATACCCCCATACTGAACGATGAGTATAAAGCAACGGTTCAGTGGCTGAAGGATCTCTATGATGTTGAAAATGTCGGCTCTGTTGAGTTCCCGATGAGTATCCTCAGCTTCTCCCAGAGCACCTCTGCCATGACCTACATCGGCACCTGGTTTGGTAACTGGATGAAGCAGAATGCGCCTGACTTGGAATACGGCTTCTTCATCCTGCCCTCTGTGGATGGCACCGTTCCTCCCGCCTATGATCGCTACAACGTTGAGGTTTCGCCCTCCATCAACGCAAATGTGTCCGACGAGAAGTACGCTGTGATCAACGACTTCCTCTGCTTCCTGCTATCTAACGATAACTTTGTGCTCGACTTTGCACTGATGCAGTATGGCACGCCCACCAAGAAGTGCCTGGCTGATAATGCGGACGTCCGCAGCGATATCGTATTGGGTGCGGTTGCAGATAATATGGATCGTTTCATCTATCCCGGCGCCTATCCGGACTCCTATCACTCCGTATTGAAGAAGTACTTCTATGACGAAGTGATGCTGAACCATATGGATCTCGACGAAGCCATGGAGCAGTGTGAAGAAGAACTCGTAGACGCTCTGGACGCGACTGATTTCTTCTCCATCGAAGATAAGTATTCTCACGCTGACGAGCTTAAGTTCTGATTCCGACGAGGCGCACTGGCAGACTGTCGGTGCGCCTCTGTTCTTTTTTCGGAGGCATTGATACCATGCAGCATGAATCCATAATAAAGCCCAGGCATCACAGGTGGGATAGCCGCAAAACGATGATATTGGTTGCTGCATCCGCTTTGATTCTCTATTACAGCATTTTCTTTGTGTTCCCCATCGGGTACGCACTCGTTGGTAGTTTTTTCAACTGGATGCCAACAAAGCGAGTTTTTTCATTCATCGGCTTTGAAAACTATAACAAGATTTTTTCACAGAGCACCCTCGGTCTGGCAATGAAGAACACATTGTTGTTCACCCTAATAGTGACGCTTTTCCGCACCGCGTTCGGGCTTCTGCTCGCGGTGCTAATCAACATGCGAGGAAAAACAAAGACCTTGTTCCGCATGATATACTTCCTGCCATATATCACTTCGACCGTTGCTGTATCAATGGTATGGAAATGGTTGTTTGAACCCTCGGCAGGACCGTTGAATTATTACCTTTCCCAAATCGGATTACCCACGCAATTATTCTTGAAGGATTCAAATCAAGCTCTATTCTGCGTGATGCTCATGACAATCTGGAAGGAAACGGGCTATGCGACTGTCATCTTCATGGCAGGATTGACCAACATTCCTTCAACTCTGTATGAAGCAGCGGAAATCGACGGTGCCAACCGTATTCAAAGCTTCTCACACATCACCCTCCCATTATTGAAATCAACCATCGAATTCATTGTCTTAACCTCTTTCGTTACCTTCAGTCAAACCTTTACGCAGATTGATCTGATGACAGGTGGCGGTCCCGGCAAATCGACCTACACCATGGTGTACTATCTGTATCAGGAAGCGTTTAGCAGCAATCGCTTTGGCAGAGCCTCCGCAATCGCATTTGTTCTTTTTGCTGTAATCCTGGTTTTTTCGTTACTTCAGCTTCGCATGAGAAGAAATGGCGGTGATCTGTGATGAAGCATTCAGGCACTAAAAAACTATCCGATATCTTTATGGTCATCTTTCTTTGCTTGGGTTCTGCAATCATGTTATATCCTTTTATCTATATGATTTTGAGCTCCTTCAAGGAGAACCAGGAGATCATCAGGATTCCACCAACATTTCTGCCGGAAAAGCCGACCTTCGAACACTACCAACTTGTTTTGGGCGAAAAGAACTTTGGTCTATTCTTCTGGAACAGTTTGTGGCTTACGATAGTCAGGACGAGTATCGTACTATATTCCGGTGCATTTTTCGGCTATGTGTTTTCAAAACTGCGCTTTCGCGGGAAGGAAGCCCTGTTCTTGTTTATCCTAGCAACCATGATGGTTCCGTGGCCAGTCACCATCGTGCCACAATACCAGATGATGTCATGGTTTGGCTGGGTGGGCAAATACTCATCCATTATTATACCTTCGCTGTTCTCTACCTTTTCCATTTACATGATGCGCCAGTTTATTGACGCCATTCCGAATGAACTAATTGAGGCAGGCGTTGTTGACGGTGCAGGACAATTTTCGATCTTCCACTTTATCATTCTGCCCAACCTGACCGCAGCTATATCAGCGTTGGGTATCTTCCAGTTCCTTTGGGCATGGGATGACTATCTTTGGCCATTCCTCATGCTGCAAAACATGAAGATGTATACGCTGCCGGTTGGTCTGTCACTGTTCAACGGTCAGTATTTCAACGATAATGGCGGAATCTTTGCGGCATCCTCTGTCGCGGTGCTTCCAGTCATGATCGTGTACCTTATGTTCCAGAATCAGTTAACCGAAGGAATCGCTGCAACAGGTATCAAAGGATAAAGGAGATCGTTGTATGCCAATCACATGGAGTAACACCAATCACACATGGAACCTCAGCGGCGGAAATGTCAGCTATGTCCTACATGTCAATGCTGCCCGTCAGTTGATGGGAGTGTATTGGGGAAAGCGCGTTCATGACCAGGCCATTACTTTTGTTCCGGAAGACTATCCCGGATTTGCCTCATTTGACCTGCCTGTCGGTTGGTTGCCGCACGAGGTCCCGACGCTCGGTACCGGTTGGTATGGCACACCGGCCATTGATGTGGTTAATCCGCAGGGTGATCATGTTGTCTCCCTGCAAGTGAAAGATAGTACCATTTTCAGCGGCAAGAAAACAATCGAAGGCTTGCCCGCAACATATGTTGAGGAAGAAGACGAAGCGACCTCGTTCGAAATCACCGTGGAAGACTCGGCCATCGGCCTTCAGGGTGTTTTGACCTATACTATTTTTGAACAGACCGGTGCATTGGCACGTAGTATGCGGATCATCAATACTGGCTCCGAGCCTTTGGTGATCCGAGGAGCGCAATCCGCTTCCGTACTGCTTTGGGGCAATGACTATCAGATAGTCCATCTCAAGGGTTCCTGGGCAAGAGAACGAAGTGTGGTGCGAAAGCCCATTGGCGAAGGAACCTACAGCATTTTCAGCCAGAGGGGTTCATCGGGGCATGAGGAAAATCCTTTCCTTGCATTGTGCCATCCGTCAACAACAGAGCACCAGGGTGAAGTCTATGCGATGAATCTGATTTACAGTGGAAGCTTTTATGCCTCTGCTGCTGTTGATAATGCCAACAACTCCAGAATGAGCATCGGTTTGAATCCGCAGGTGTTCTCCTGGAAACTCGAACCTTCTGCGTCATTCTGTACGCCTGAAGCCGTGTTGGTATTTTCTGATCAGGGTTTTAACGGTATGTCGGCGATCTATCACAAACTGTATCGTACTAGGCTTGCCAGAGGATACTGGCGGGACCGGGAGCGTCCGATCCTGATCAACAACTGGGAAGCTACCTACTTTGACTTTACGCAGGAGAAAATCCTTGAGATCGCACGCACCGCGCATGATTTAGGCATTGAGCTTTTTGTGATGGATGATGGCTGGTTTGGCAAGAGAAACTGTGACAACTGCTCGTTAGGTGATTGGGTTGTTAATCGGGAGAAGCTGCCGGATGGATTGGATGGTCTATCAAAACGCATTCATGACTTGGGCATGCTGTTTGGCTTGTGGATGGAACCAGAAATGATCTCTCCAGACAGTGATCTGTTCCGGGCACATCCGGATTGGTGTCTTCATGTAAAGGGACGACCTTCTACTTTGGAGCGTTCACAGCTCATTCTCGATTTAAGCAGAGCAGAGGTTCAGGATTATGTGATCGAAGCAGTTTGTCGTGTGCTGCGCGAAAGCAATGCAGATTACCTCAAATGGGACATGAATCGAAATATGACGGAGTATTTCTCTGCTGATATCCCGGTGGAGCAGCAGATGGAAGTTCAGCACCGGTATATACTTGGCGTGTATCGGATTTTGGATGCCGTGGTTTCTACTTTCCCAGATGTTCTTTTTGAAGCTTGTTCTGGTGGTGGTGGCCGATTTGATGGTGGTATGCTATACTATATGCCTCAGATATGGACCAGCGATAACACAGACGCAGTTTCAAGGTTGAGCATCCAGTACGGTACCTCTATGGTGTACCCCATTAGCTCCATGGGCGCGCATGTCAGTGCGGTCCCGAATCATCAATGTGAGCGTGTCACCTCGTTGAAAATGCGAGGAGATGTGGCACTGAGTGGAAACTTTGGTTTCGAACTAGATTTGACCAAAGCATCTGCAGATGAACGAGAAGAAATCAAGCAACTTGTCATCATGGTCAAACGCCATCGTCACTTGACACAGCAAGGTGTCTTTTCCAGACTAGCCAATCCAGAAGGTGGCAAATATGCTGCCTGGCAGTATATCAGCCAGGACGGCAGCGAAGCACTTTTGTGCACGTTCAAAATTCTATCGGTTCCCAACATGCCGCCATTCAGAGTACGCATGACAAATCTGGATGACATGGCGGATTATGAGAGTGACGATGGAACGGTCTATTCTGGCGCGCAGCTGATGTATCAGGGAATAAGTACACATCTCGCCGGAGACTTCAGCAGCTGTGTGATGCACTTTACCAGAAAGGGATAAAGAAAATGTCACATGCTTTCCATGTTGATCATCTGTTTGGTGATGCTTCAGAAAAACCGTTGGATCGGGTTGTACCCAATGGTGGTTATGCCAGAATCCTTCGCACCATAGGAATCGTTGGTGATAGCTTATCCGCCGGTGAATATGAAACCAAGAATGCACAGGGCGAATCGGAATATACGGATATCTACGAAAACTCCTGGGCTTCCTATTTAGCTAATGTTTCGGGAATCAAGATTAAGAACTTCTCTCGTGGTGGAATGACTGCACGGGAATATCTGGATTCCTGGGCTGAGAAAAATAACTTTTGGCAAGCTGGTTCTGATTGTCTGGCTTTTATCGTCGCACTAGGAGTGAATGATCTCTTCTTCCGTGGTGTACCAATTGATCACGCCGATGATTCACAAGCAGATTACTCATCCTCATTCAAGGAGCAATTCTGTGAGATTCTTCAGCGATACAGAGCTATTTCTCCAAAAGCGAAGTTCTTCTTGATGACGATGCCCAAAGGGCAATTATTGAGTGAGTGGAATCTGCTTGCTGATCAACATAGACAGCTTATGTATGAGATAGCAGCGCAAACATCCGACTGCTATGTCATTGATCTTCGAGCCTATGCCCCTGAGCTCACTACAGATGCTCGAGAAAAGCTATATTTGAATGGCCATCTCAGTCCAATCGGATATGTTTGGCTTTCAGATATGGTTGGTTCTTACCTTGATTATCTTATTCGTCAACACTATGCGGATTTTGTGCAAATTGGTTTTCCTTATTGATCAAATACTCTCAAATGAATGATTTTTGACATAAGAAAAGAAACCCGATAAGTGGATATGAGAAACAGGCCCTTCACTTCTTAAGAGTGGAGGGTTTTGTTGTCGCTTCAGCGAAGAAGAAAACCACCAGCGGAGCTGGTGAGAGGGAAAAGCTTAAGATACAAGAAGCGCCTCCTTTGCTATAATGAGAGCA
>SFGN01000084.1 GCA_004556565.1 Lachnospiraceae bacterium
TGGTAGATGCTTTGAATTGCTTGAGCCGTGTGAGGGGAAACTCTCACGCACGGTTCTTAGAGGGGAAGGCGGTAGTAATACCGCTGACCTACTCGACCGACCGTCAGATTTAGAGCAGCGTTCCGGTCGAATTATCCGTCAGGGAAATTCTAATCCCAAGGTGGAAATCTACCGCTATGTGACAAAGCAGACCTTTGACGCCTACCTCTATCAGCTTGTGGAGGGCAAACAGAAATTCGCAAGCCAGATCATGACGAGCAAATCTCCGGTCCGATCAGCAGAGGATATAGACGAAACCGCACTGTCTTATGCTGAGATTAAAATGCTTGCAACAGGAAATCCTTATATCAAGGAAAAGATGGATCTGGACATTCAGGTACAGAAATTAAAGCTTCTAAAATCCAATTTCTTATCTGAAAAATACAGTCTTGAGGACAAGATAATTAGATACTATCCGCAGCGTATCACATCATTGGAAAACCGTATTGCCGGTCTGGAAAAAGATGTGGAAACTGCAAAACAGCACCCGAAACCTATGGATGACCGCTTTGTCGGTATGGAGGTTCAGGGTGCTTTTTATTCGGAAAAAGCAGATGCAGGAAAGGCAATCATTGACGCATGCAAGCAGATGACCAGTCCGGAAGCAATCCCTCTCGGCAAGTATCGTGGATTTGATTTGGAACTTTACTTTGATTCAGGTAAACGTACTTATTGCGTGACGGTTAAAGGAGAAACCAGTAGGAGCGTTGATCTGGGAGATGATGTTCATGGTAACATTACTCGTATTGACAATGGTGTGGAGCGATTTGTTGAAAGTTTGGAAACAGCTAAAAGCAGCCTTGAAGATACGAAGAATCAATTTGAAACCGCACAGAAAGAAGTGGCAAAGCCATTTGTGCAGGAAGAAGAATTGAAGGTAAAACTGGCTCGGTTGGATGAGTTAAATATTCTGCTCAACATGGATAAAAAAGAAAATGAAATTGTCGGCAGCGAGCCTGATGAGGGCGAAATATCAGAAAAACAAAAGGAGAAAACATATGAAAGATAAGAAAAAAGCCATCCCTATTTATGATGTGTGCTTTAGGGAAGATAACAAAACGGAGAAACGATATGAAAGATATTTTAAACTATTCAATAGAAGAAAGAAGGTGCAATAATGGATTTTAAAACATTTTGTGATGATATAGAAAAAAATATTTTAGAGTATTTGCCAGAGCAGTATCAGAAAGCAGAGGTCATGATTAAGCCTGTTTTGAAAAATAATTCATTAGTACTTCATGGACTAACAATACGAAATCCGGACGAAAAAATCGTGCCAACTATGTATATGGAATACTATTATGAAAAATATCAAGCAGGTCAGGAAATAGAAAATCTGATGGAAAACATAGCTGTAGATTATTTGGAACATTGTAACCCACAGATTGATTATCAAGTGGAACATATTATGGAACTTGATAATGTTAAAGACAAAATTATGCCAATTATTCTGAATGCAAAACATAACAAAGATATGGCAAAGATACGTCCATCAACAAGAATAGATGATTTGGCAGTATTCTATCAGATTGTTTTGGAGAGATCTGAATATAGTACAGCAAGTGTAGCGGTTTCAAACGATATGATGGAAAAATGGGGAATTTCAACTGAAGAACTCCACCATATATCAATTGAAAACAATGAAAAATATAATCCTGTACTGCTTACGGACATAGAATCAGTGCTTTTCGGAACACCGGAGAATTATTTGGAAATAGAAGGTAAAACACCAAAAAGTCCGCTTCTTGTGTTGTCTAATCAGACGAAATCTTATGGAGCGTCCGTTATTGCAAATCCGGCAGTACTTGAAAAAGTTGCAGATGCAGTTGGAGGAGATTATTATGTATTGCCATCATCTGTGCATGAGGTGCTGATCTGTCCGAAAGAAATTGTAAAAGAAATGGGAATGACACCGAAAGAACTCGGCAAAATGGTCAGGGAAGTAAATCAGCAGGAAGTTAGCAGAGATGAGGTGCTTTCTGACCATGTTTATTCCTATGATAGAGAAAACAAAGTGTTGGAAACTGTGAAAGAATCCAAGCAACGAAATATGGATATGGAACGTTAGGAAGCAGGTGATCGCAGTGACATATATTGCACCGGAAGTCGTAACTGAAGCGAAACGGATGGACTTGCTGACGTATCTTCGCACCTATGAACCGGGGCAGCTTGTCAGAGTCAGTGGCAACACTTACTGTACAAGAGAACATGACAGCCTGAAGATTTCCAACGGGAAATGGATGTGGTGGTCCAGAGGTATCGGGGGCAGAACTGCCCTTGATTATCTCATAAAGGTTAAGGAGCTGAGCTTTATTGAAGCGGTGGAAACCATTATGGGAAATTGTGCTGTGACTGCTCTGGTGTATGAAACGGAGAGCCGAAGTTATGAAGAACAGCCGCTTCTTCTGCCGCAGAAAAGTCCAACCAGCGATGTCGTTACACAGTATCTTTTTGAGCGTGGCATTGATTATGAAATCATCAATGAATGTCTGGATAAAGAGCTGATCATTGAATCGCTGCCCTATCACAATGTTGTATTTATCGGCTATGACGATAAGAAAGAAGCGAAGTATGCAGCATATCGTGCGACCAATAAAAGCAGGATTATGGGCGACTGCACAGGAAGTAAAAAGCAATATTCCTTCCGACTGACAAATGAAAACAGTACAGAAGTGCATTTGTTTGAATGTGCCATTGACCTGTTATCTTTTGCAACTTTAGCAAAGATAGAGGGAGAGGACTGGCGAAAACTGAACCTTGTTTCCTTGTCAGGTGTGTATTCGCCAAAGCAGGAAATGGAAAAATCAAAAGTGCCGGTTACACTTCAAAAACTGCTTGAGAAGAATCAGCAGATCAGCCGGATTGTGCTTCACTTAGATAATGATATTGCAGGAAGAAAAGCAACAAAAACATTAGAAATTTTATTGAAAGACAGATATGAAGTCGTTGATGAACCACCCAAAAGCGGAAAGGATTTCAACGACTTTCTTTGTATCCAGTTAGGAATTTTAAAGCAGAACGAAAGGAGTTTTGAGAGATGAATGAAAAAATAACAGTGCTTCTGGTAGAACCGGGCAAGTATCCAAAACCGATTGAGATTGAAGAGACGTTGGAAGCGATGCAGGAAGTTGTCGGTGGAGATATTGAGGAATATATGCCATTTGATGATGAGGTTGCCATTATCTGTAATGAGGAAGGAAAGATGAACGGCTCAGAGCTTAACCGGGCAGTCTATTCCAAAGATAAGCAGATTTTGGATGTGATTGCGGGTAAGTTTTTTGTTGCCTATGCTCCGTTTGAGTCAGAAAGTTTCCTCAGTATGCCAAAAGATCTGATGAAAAAGTATGAGGATAAATTCAGGTATCCGGAGCGATTTTATAAAACCCCGGAAGGAATTGAAGCCAAGGCATATAAGCCAGTGACAAAAGATATGGAGCGATAGAAAGTGAAAATATGGGGCACCCAAGGAGCGTGTATCATCTTAGCGAGCAGACCATTTATACTCCTACAGTCGTATAAACGGTAAAGGCTCGTTAGGGGTTGCCCCTAATACCCCAGTGAGAAAGGAACGATGATTTATGAGAGAGATAGCATTGATTGCCTGCGGCTTGATCGTCGGAGGATTGGTTGGAGTCACATGGATGTGCTTGCTTCAGGTCAAGAAGGACAGACATTATATCATTCAGAGAAAGGAAGAACATGAAGATGAGTAAGAGAACAATTAAAAAACAGTTTTGGTTATCCCGCAGCGAAGCACAGGATTTACAGAAGAAAGCAAAAAAGGCGTGTCTTTCTGAAGCCGGGCTTATCCGTCTGCTTTTGAAAGGATATGAGCCGAGAGAAAAACCAGATGCAGATTTCTATGAAGCAATGAAGGAACTGTCAGCAATCGGAAATAACATCAATCAGCTTGCAGTGAAAGCAAATTCACTCGGCTTTGTGGACGCACCACAGCTTAAAAAGGAAGCAGAGCGTTGGCACAAATTCCAGGCGGATATGGAACGTATTTATCTCAGACCGGATAAGAGCGAACTGAAATGGCAGTAACCAAGTTATGGTCTGTGAAAAGCAATCTGAAACAGGTCATTGACTATGCCGTCAATCCGGAAAAGACTGCGGCTGATGTTTATACGGAAGAACAGTATCAGGCATTGGCAGATGTCCTCAGTTATGCCAAAGATGAGGAGAAAACGGAACGGGAACTTTATGTTGATGCTATCAACTGTAATGTAGCGACCGCTCGTGATCAGTTCATAACAGTCAAAGAGCAGTATCAGAAAACAGATGGTATTCAAGCCTATCATGGCTACCTGAGTTTTAAAGAACAGAATATTACCCCGGAACTTGCACAAAAGATTGGGATGGAGTTTGCCAATGAAATATGGGGCAACCGTTTTCAGGTCGTTGTTACGACACATTTGAATACAACACATTTGCACTGCCACTTTGTTGTCAATTCCGTTTCTTTTGTGGATGGGAAAAGGCTGTGGGGAGAAGAAAAAGCATGGTTTAAATTCCGGACAGTGGCAGATCGTATCTGTGAAAAATATGGATTGTATTATAATCCGAAACCAAACCGCAGTAAGCAATCGTCTTATTACTATAAGCAGGAGCAGGCGGGAATGCCAACCCGGTATACGATGGTGCGTGAAGCGATTGATGAAGCGATTGCACATAGTACGAACCTTAGAAGCTTTGATTATGCTTTGACGCAGATGGGTTATGAACATTCACTCAGTGAAAGCCGGAAGTATTGGACAATCGTACCGAAAGGGTACACGAAACCGATCAGACTGAAAAATCTCGGAGAAGATTACACCGAAGAAGCTATCAAACGCAGGCTCATGGAAAATCAGAGAGTGCGTATCGTGCCATTTGCAAAGCAGACAGTGGTTATCCGGCAGTACCGATTGCCGACAAGAGAACAGAAAATTAAAAAGGTGGGTGGACTGTATGGTTTGTATCTGCATTACTGCTACAAGCTCGGTTACCTGCCAAAGTATAAAAAACAAAATACGAAAAGGCTTCATTATCTCTTAAAAGAAGATTTATTGAAGCTTGATAAAATCACAGCAGAGACAAGGCTACTCGGACGGGAACATATTGTTACGGACGAGCAGCTTTTCTCATATAAAGCGTCACTGAAGGAACAGATTGAAATTCTGATTGACGATAGAGCGCACCTGCGAAAAATATCCAGAACAAAGATGAGTGACGATGAGCTATCGAAAGTCAAAGGACAGATTCTGTCTATCAGTGGCAAAATCAGGGAACTGAGGAGAGAGGTTTGGTTATGTGATGACATTGCCGAAAGGTCAAAAGTCATGGAACAGAATCTTGAAACTATCAGAGTCGAAGAAGAAAAACAGGAGAGAAAGGAGCAAAACCGATATGACAAACGGAGGTGACGCAGCAGAGCAGGTCGTCCGGTTATCACTGGAAGGATTTGAAGTTGCTGCAAGACTCACAGGATCAGCCGCTAAGAATGTTGCTATTCTTCTTGCTTCAGTATTAAAGCAGGAAGCAACGCAGGCGAATAAGACCAGAGGAAAAGCAAGGCTGACCAATATGATTAAATCTGGGAAAGAATTGAAAGTCTTTTCTATTCCAAACAAGGATTTGAAGAAGTTTACTGAACAGGCAAAACGATATGGTGTTCTTTATTGTGTCCTTAGAGATAAAAACACAAAGGGAGATAATGTTCCAATTGATATTATTGCCAGAGCAGAGGATGCTTCCAAAATTCAGCGTATCGTCGAAAGATTTGAACTCGGTAAAGTAGATAAGGCTGCAATCGTAACGGAATCCCAGAAAGCAGTGGAGAAGCGGGAAGCTTTGGAAAAAGAGAAACCAGCAAAATCTAAGAATGAGATTATCACGGAGGAGGCTGTGCGAAAGCCATTACAGAAAGAGGAAAATGCACAGGCAAACCCCTCCGTCGCCAAAACGGACAAAAACCCTCCGTTAAGGCAAAACTCAGAGCCGGAAGATATGCGAACTGATAAGGGTGTCGCTGTAAATGAGCAGAAGAAACCATCGGTTAAAGAGAAACTTGACCATTACAAAGCTCAGGCAAAACAGGAAAAAGAAGCAGATCGTAAAGAACCGGAAGTTGCTCAGACAAAGCGTAAATCTGCACCAAAGCAGACGGTACACAAACAGCCGAAATCAAAGCAGAAGAAATCGAAAGAGAGGTAAGGAACATGACGTATGATTTTAAACCTGCAAAAGCAGGTGGGCAGGCTCCAAGACTTTCCAAAGAGGAGTATGCACAGAAAAAAAGAGCAGAAAAAGATGCGGTCTATCAGATGGCTGATGAATCAGCAAGGGAGATTGTTTCGGATCCGGAAAAATTCAAGTCGTTTCTGGATACGCAGAGTCGGATTGACAGATATTCTGCGGTCAATGCACTGCTCATCTATAAACAATATCCGCAGGCAGTTCAGCTTAAAGATTTTGATGACTGGAGCAAAGATAATGTCAAAATCTTAAAAGGTACAAAGAGTATTTCTATTCTTGAACCGGTGGAATATGTCAAGAGAGATGGTACAACAGGTATTTCCTATAATGTGAAAAAAGTATTTGATATTTCACAGACCAATGGCAAACGATCACCAGCACCAACAGTCGATCGTGATCCAAAGCAGCTTATCACAACACTGCTTGACTCATCGCCGGTTAATGTGGAAGCAACCAATGAATTACCCTATCCGAATATGGCAGCCTTTTATAACAATGAGGAACAGACTTTGTATGTGAAGCGGGATGTGGGAAACAGCGTTGCAGTTGCTCAGTGCGTAGCACAGGAACTGGGGCACGCACAGCTTTCCATCAACAGTGATACTTATAGTCGTTCTGATATGGGATTTCAGGCAGTGTGTATCGGTTATATGCTCTGTAAGAAATATGGTATTGACACACAGAATTTTGCAATCAACCGTATTCCGGAAAAACTTGCAGCAAAAGAACCGAAGGACATTCGCTTTGAGCTGTCTAAGATGAGAAATGCAATGGCAGATATTCATTCCCGTGTTTCTGATGAACTTTACCGTAAGAAACAGGCTCGCTCGAAAGAGCAGGAAAGATAAAGAGGTACTGATATGACGAAAGAAGAACTTTACCACATTGCATTGGATGATTATGAACATGGCATCGTCATCCGTTCTCTGAATGATGAGAAAACGGATTTGATGAATCAGGGAAAATCAACGGATGCTGTGGACGACCTGATTATCAAGGTCGGGACTGCCCCAAAAAAGAAATTCAAAGTAATTTCCAAGGATCGATCTGATGCAGAGAGATAAGGAAAGACAGTCGGAGATTATTCTTTCCATCATCGGTATTATCCCGGTTGTATGGTTGGGATTATTGATCGCTCCGTCCGTAAAAGGCGGATTGCCGGAGATATTCCCAAGACTGATGAATGTATTCAACAACCCATTTCACATCGTACTTTGTGAGGACAGCGTAAAAACTGTCCTCATTTTGCTGTTGTGCTATGGCATGGGTATCGGGATTTATTTTTCCACACAGAAGAATTACCGAAGGCGGGAAGAACATGGTTCAGCAAAATGGGGCAATGCAAAAACCGTAGATAAAAAATACAGACAATCTCCATTTTCAGATAACAAGCTGATGACACAGAATGTTTGCATTGGCTTGAATGCAAAAAAGCACAGACGAAATCTGAACACACTGGTATGCGGTGGTTCTGGTGCAGGTAAGACAAGGTTTTACTGTAAGCCGAACCTCATGCAGTGCAATACCTCTTTTGTTATCCTAGATCCGAAAGGAGAAATTTTAAGAGATACTGGAAAGCTGCTTGAAAGAAAAGGATTTGAGGTCAGGGTTCTTGATTTGATCTCTATGGAAAAGAGTCACTGCTATAACCCATTTGTATATCTTCAGAATGACAACGATGTGCAGAAACTTGTAACCAATTTATTTAAAAGCACCACACCAAAGGGAAGTCAGTCGCAGGACCCGTTTTGGGATACTTCGGCTTCCATGCTTCTGTTGGCGTTGGTGTTTTATTTGCATTATGAAGCACCGGAAGAAGAACAGAATTTTGCGATGGTCATGGAAATGCTCAGAGCCGGTTCGATTGAGGACGAAGAAGATACCAGACCTTCTCCCCTGGACGAACTGTTTGCAGAGCTTGAAATGACAAATCCAGACCATATCGCATTGAAATATTACCGTTCCTACCATTCCGGTTCAGCAAAGACACTGAAATCTATTCAGATCACGCTTGCTGCGAGGTTGGAAAAATTCAACCTTGAAAGTCTTGCTTCATTGACATCGGCAGACGAGCTTGACCTTCCATCTATGGGAGAAAAGAAAGTTGCCCTGTTTGCCCTTATTCCAGATAACGACTCCAGTTTCAATTTTTTGGTTTCGATTTTATATACACAGTTGTTTCAGCAGTTATTCTATGCTGCTGACCATATTCATGGCGGTTCGCTGCCCATTCCGGTGCATTTCCTGATGGACGAATTTGCGAACGTTTCCCTGCCAGATGACTTCGACAAGATACTTTCGGTTATGCGTTCCAGAGGGGTGTCGGTTAGTATCATTTTGCAGAATCTGGCACAGCTCAAAGCACTTTTTGAAAAGCAATGGGAAAGCATTGTGGGCAACTGCGTGCGCCCAGAAGTCGCCAGCGCATTATAAATTCGGCGGCGTGGTATTTATGGAATACTGCCTTTAGCAAGCAGTAGGTAAAAGTATCAAGTGATGAAA
>SFGN01000085.1 GCA_004556565.1 Lachnospiraceae bacterium
TGCCATTGGCACATTCCTTTACTACCTTGCCAAAGGTAGAATTCCTTAAAGCCCACGTATGCAAGTTAGCCAGACTTGCACACTTCCGTGCGCGCGGTAGATCTCAATCATCCTGCCATACATGATCACCGTGATAATCACGGAGAGGATGCTCATGGTAAGGCTGATGAGAAGTGTTTCCATTGCCAGCAAAAACAGTTCCCCGATCTCCATTTCTTCCAAAGATTCCGTCAGGGTAGCAATGGCGGCAGAAGCATCCACCGCCGTACTTCCGGAGATCACACCGGCTGCACCGTTTACGATGTGCTGCCCCACATCGAATACCGCCATTGTGATATTAAATGTGTTCGTCACAAGGTAAATCGCCACATATGCCTTAAAGATCCAGAGAAAAATGTTGTAAGTTTCGAACTCATGGAAGTTATTCTTCTGTGTGACCATCGTGATCAGCTCATAACAAAGCACGAACGTAATGATCAGACCGGCGATGGGCACGATCACCGTCTGGGACAGGTTTTGAATGAGGTTAAAAACCCCTGTGTTCCATCCCTGCGGTGTCTGCCCTACCTGACTGGCAATCGTTCCCACCTTATCATTGACCTCCACGAACATCCCTTCCAGACCATTCTGGATCATCCCGATGAGGATCTCCTTGATGGCTTCCGTGATTCGTTCGATAATGGTGTTCATCCATTACCCCATTAACCGAACAGCGTTGCCAGCTGGGGAATCAGGGTAGTTCCCAGCAGCATGATTCCAGCTCCTGCCATGAGCTGTTTGATTCCCTGGCTCTTTGCGCCGGGGTTGTCATTCCCATAACCTTCCAGAAGGTTGATGACACCCCATACGCCAAGGCCCGCCCCGATTGCTACGACCAGGGTCTTCAGAGTAGTAATTGCACTGGTAAAAAATGCCATATAAATCACCAAAACTAACTTTGCCGGGTGTAACCGGGAATGAAAAACGCCGGTAACAATACCGGCGCACCCTGTTAGTTATTCCTTTCCTCATTATTTTCCTGCTCATTCCCGTCTTCTGAAAGATCCATTTCCATCACTTCCACCTCATCATCAGATTTCGGTGAGTACTTCGGATCCAGTTCCTTTTCCACCTTAAACCGGTTCTTCTCGCTGTAATCCGCAAGGAGCCGGTAATTGGGGTGTTTGGTTATATCGTATTTGTCCGAATAGAACGGACGGACACCACGGATCTGCAGGATGCATTTCCCGCCGTCCATGACTGCGATCTCATCCTCCGTCATCAGCTGTTTCCCGGTTTTCTGGTAATTCAGCCCGAATGACTTCTGGTTGCTGCGTGTTTCCGAAGTGTTGTAAAGGTCAATCGTCTCCTTTCCCAGAAGCTCACTCATCTCTTTCAGGGTGGTCTTTTCCTTACCCCCAAGGAACAGCATCGTGTCATGAGGTAAGCTTCGGCTTATCCTCCCGAAGAAGGATAAACGTCCACTCCCTCCCAAACCGCACGTACACCTCTCGGTGTATACGGCTTTCCGCTTATCATATTTGCGGTATTGTTAAGAATGAATCGTTTTATGACAATCCGGGCATACTACCAGAGTTTTCCTTCTGCGTTTCCGCATCAGGAGTACCCAATCGGCATTGCCTTTCAAGTCCTTGAGTTTCTTTACCTGGTGGATTTCGAGATTTCTACAGTCTTTTCCGCACAATTCACAGGTATGCCTTTCCACACGCTGTTTTAAGGTATTGGTTTTCGTGTACTTTGAATAATCCGGCAGTTCGCTGACGTTATCAAACTTTGTCGCCGTTTCTTTCCGTTTGTACCCGTCCCTGTAAAACGTGGTGGTTTTTCTTCCTGCTTTTGTGTCATATGCAACTGTAAATAAATCTCCGACACAGTACCTCCGCTTGATTTCATGGACGTTGGTCTTGTATTTACATGCAAATGTTTTATACATGCTGTATTTCATCACATTGCCGAATCTGCCGATTTTGAAAGCGTCATTGGCAATAGAATAGTAGTTGTACAGACCTCTGACCTCAGCATTGTACGTTGCCAGTATCTCTATATCGCTTTTGTTTACCAGCTTGCCCCTGTGCAGGGCAACGAACCTCTCTTTGCCGTTCTCGTTGATTTTGATTTTTATTGCTTGATATTCAAGCAGTTTTCCGACCCATTTCTCTCTGGGAACCAGAAGCTTCACAACTCCTGTCTGGCATCTCTGAATCTTTCCGTTTGCCAGTTTCTTCATATTCTGGCTTCTTGATACCGTAATGTCATATCCTAAAAACCTTGCTCTGTCTCCCGTATGGGTAACTTTAGTCTTGGTATCTGACATTTCCAGCTTTAGCGCATCTTGCAGAAATGCTTTTACATCCCGCTTGACTTGCTCGGCATCTTCTTTGCTGCCTATTACGCCGATAAGAAAATCATCCGCATACCGGGTGTACTGAATCCGCTTGTAATTCGCATCCAGCGGAACCGTCGGGGTCATACTTTTTTCTGCCCTTTCCAGTTCCTTTAACCGTCTGCTCCGTATTTTCCTTTCTTCCGGCGATAACTGCTCCCAGAGCCGCTTGCCCTCTTTTCTATACTCGTATGCCCTGTTTACACTTGTTTTGTATGCCGGTGAGAGCCGCTTTCTGGGCGCTTTCGTATTAAAATCTATGGCATACTTCTCCATGAATTTATCCAGTTCATTCAGATAGATGTTGCAGAGGACTGGGCTTACGCCGGACCCCTGCGGCACGCCGCTGTACGTCCTTTCGTATTCCCACTGCTCCATATATCCAGCTTTCAGAAACTTCCATATTAGCTGGATAAACATTTCGTCGTCGATTCTCTTTTTCAGAATCTCGACGATTACATGATGGTCGAAGCTGTCGAAACAGGCGTGTATATCTCCTTCTACAAACCAGTTTGTCCCCGTAAAGGTTTTCTGTATCTGCATTAGGGCTGTCTGACAACTCCTGTTTGGTCTGAACCCGTGAGATTTATTACTGAATATGGGTTCATAAATACTTTCCAAAATCATCTTGACGACTTCCTGCACGAGTTTGTCATTGCCGGACTGAATGCCCAGCGGACGTTTTTTATTGCTGTTTTTCTTGGCAATATATACCCGCTTTGCAGGTTTGGGACGGTAACTCCTGTCTCTTAGTGACGCAATTATCCTATTGATTCTTTCATTACTCATCCCGTCAATCGTAGTCCCGTCGGCTCCGGCAGTCATGCTGCCTTTATTTGCGTAAATATTTTTATACGCCAGCCAATAGAACTCCGGGTTGTACAGATTCCGGTATAGTCTCTGGAACCTGTATGATTCATCCTTTGACTTTTCCGTCAAACTTTTTAATACCTCAGTTGGATTTCTCATGCCTCACGCACACTCCTTTCGTTTTGGTATCAATAATAAGCTGCTCCCCTTCGCCATGTGAACGCTATTAACGTCTCGGACTACTATGGGAGCTGTGTGACCATGCCCGTTACCGGGTTTAGGTCATCCCCAGTTAGTAAAAACAAGATTAGCTTTCTGTGTTGTCGGCACCGACTTTCGCCATTTACCCGTTGTCTTGCGGTTGCCTTTCCATGAGTATCACTTACTTCCATAACTGCGAAATGCAAGCAACATGGAAAACATACGTTTCAATCCTTTTCGTATGCAGGGTACGGGTTCCCTCGCTCTGGCTATCGTTCAGGCAGTTTAGCTTTGTACCTCGTACACAGATTTTTATTCTTACGCATTTGGACGCACAGGATTATTGTCCTCTTACGCAGGCTGTCATAAATTCTTATGACAGCAACGACATGCTACACTCCCCTTCGGGTTTCCCCTCTCGGATAAGTCGTAGAATAATAGGTTGCTTCTGCTTGTTGTGAGCCTCCTTTTCTCCATTTATTTGCAGATAGCTTGATACTTTTACCTACCGCTTGCTAAAGGCGGTATCCTGTAGTTACCACGCCGCCAATTTATAATGCGCTGGCGGCTTCTGGGCGCACACAATTCCCCAGAATTGTATCCGCACTATCCTTGTACATTGCCTTCAGCTGGCTCTGCGACTGCAAAATAATAGAAGCAGAGATTTCCCTGCTTCGGATAGTGGCAATCAGCTTATCAAACTGAGGAATCTGCCCGATGTTGGCAAACTCATCGCAGATAACCCGCACATGGACTGGCAGCCTGCCGCCATATTGATCATCTGCCTTATCACAGAGCAGGTTGAAAAGCTGGGACTGCAGCATGGCGATCACAAAGTTAAAGGTGGTATCTGTATCTGACATAATCAGAAACAACGCCGTCTTCCGGTCTCCCACCTTATCCAGTTCCATCTCATCATAGCTCATGATCTCCCGAAGCTCGGCAATATCAAACGGAGCCAGTCTGGCACCGCAGCTGATCAGGATAGATTTTGCTGTCTTACCTGATGCGAATTGTCAAGGACTTTTTAATCAAATTCACAAAAAAGTCACATCTTCGCCACCTCCTCACGGAGCAGACGCTTGATTTTGTCCTGCATAGTCTCTTTGGCTGCATAGTCTCTTTGGATGTTTCGCTGAAATGGACACGCACCACATAGGTGGTCTTGTCGATGGTCTTGCGGAAACAGGGCTGTGTGTTGTTTGCGGTCTGAATTGCTGTTGCGTTCATTGAATACCTCCTTGAAATGAAAAAAGCCCGACAAGGAAAGGTCTGACAACGAAGTACCGACAACGGACTTCGGAAAACTCTTTTTCTTAATCGGGCTTATCTACTTTTTTATAATTTACTTTTTCTTTTATATTTCTGTTGTCATTGTTGTCAGAGAAAGAAAAGTCCAGTAATATCAATGGATTTTCGATTTTAGCCCGACAACAGCCCGACAACCGGCTCGACAATCTGCCCGACAACGAAAAGGGATTTTTCATCGTAACCATTCTTCGGGAAGTTCAAGCTGTTGCATTTCTGCTTCCGTCAGTTCGTGAAATTCTCCTGTGTTGTTGTCAGGCTCGTTGTCGGTGGGGATGCGTTCCCAACCTCGCTGTCTGCGGTAAGGTTCCGGGAAGTACCTCGGATTTGCAAATGCCCTCCAACCTGTGACGGCATTATTCATAATGTCATTGATTTCTCGCAGCTCCCATTGCTTCGGCTCGTCATAGTCATGTCCCAACGCTTCACGGTAAAGCTGCTTGGAGCAGACCATGTTGCCGGAATAGCGCTCCAGATAATCAATAATCTGTCCTGCCTTGGTGTCCTCCGGCATGAACTCTCTTTGATGGGCTTTCAGAAATGCGTCCGTTTCCTTGCTGAGCTTCAGCTTAAATTTGCCGCTTCGGTAAATCTCCATGACCTCTGCCCACATCTGAATGATATAAGCTCTGGATGCAGCTTCATCTTCCAGAATGTGAACCTCTGACTGTTCTGGGCATACCATGACTGGAAGAAAACGGCGGTTGCCTGTTCGGTCAAGGGGAAGAAAATCAAGCGTGTTGGAAGAACCGCCAAACACACATTGTCGCAGTCTGTCTGCCGGATGGGTCTCATACGGTATCTTGTAGGTTTCCTTTTGTCGGCTCAGAAAGGACTTGATTTCCTCAATGCTCTTGGCGTTGGCTGTGGCAATCATTTCTGACATTTCGATTATCCAATGCCCCTGCATCTTGCGGTACACATTGTCATCGTCCAGTTTCTTCAAATCGTCAGAGAACCAGTCATCATTGACGGCAAGCAGACGGAAGAACGTGGACTTTCCTGCACCCTGTCCACCGACAAGGCAAAGCATGACTTCAAATTTGCATCCGGGCTTGAATACTCTGCTGACAGCTCCCAACATAAAGAGCTTCAAGGCTTCATAAGTGTACTCGTTTTCCTCTGCACCAAGGAAATGATGCAGACAATGACGGATGCGTTCCTGTCCGTCCCATTGCAGGGAATTAAGGAAATCGCATACTGGATGATAGCGGTTTTCATTGGCGATCACCGTTATTGCATCCACGATTTTCTTTTCTACGGTCAGTCCGTAATTTTCTTCAAAATACAGGAGCAGATATTTTACATCCATATCGGTCAGCGTGGTACTGTCACGCTGCCAGCCGAGGGGCTTCACAATATCAATGCGTTCTGTCAGCATATTCTTTCGGATTGCTCCTTTCAGCAGCGGATCGTATTGCAGAACCTTTTTATAATTAGCTGCTGTGTTGTAGACCTTACCTTTCT
This sequence comes from Lachnospiraceae bacterium, assembly GCA_004556565.1. Taxonomy (GTDB): domain Bacteria; phylum Bacillota; class Clostridia; order Lachnospirales; family Lachnospiraceae; genus Schaedlerella. Next base: position 6,170 of record SFGN01000085.1, read on the forward strand.
GGCTCTGCTCCAAACTGTTTCGGACTTCCTCCACGGTGTTCTGCAAATCGCTGTTCAAGTTTCATCACCTCTTTTCTTTGCTCGGCAACCAGAGCTTTCTTTTCTTCGGGAGTGCCATACAGGAGAACATCAAGCAGATATTCGATATAGCTTTCTCTTTGCAGGGCTTCCACGAACAGAGGATGCCATTCATCCTCCGGCTGTTTCGGTGTGTACTGCTGTTTCCATTCTCGGAGAAGGTGGAAGTAATCGGTCAGCACCTTGTAGCAATGGTTTTCTTCCTGCTGATACTTCTGCTCCCATGTGGGTTCTCTGATTTTGGGTCTGACAGATGGCTTCTGTCTGCTGTCATAGCAGATACCAAAATCATCTGCCAGTTTCATAGCGGCTTCTTTGCTCGGCAATCCGAACAGTCGGGAGACAAAATCAACTGCATCGCCGTCCGCTTGGCAAGCGAAGCAATGGAAACGCTTATCTACTTTCATGCTCGGATTTCGGTCATTGTGGAATGGGCAGACCGCCATGCCGTGACGGTTGACACGGATGCCGTACATCTCTGCCGCCTGTCGTGTAGTAACGGTCTGCTTAACTGCTTCAAATACATTCATTGCATCTTCCTTCCGGGAAACAAAAAGGCACTCGACATTTTCAAAGAGAAAACGGCAAGTGCCTGTTAGAGTTCCATATTCTGTTTTTTCTGCTTCGGAGTTTTCTGCTCCTGTGTCTGCTTCTGCTGTTCCTGTTCGTACTTCAATCGCTCTGTGATAGAGTGCTTCGGTTCGGGCTTTTTCTCAACTGCCTGTTCCGGCGTGAGGACTTTGCCGACCCAGTATCGAATATCTTTCATAGGCTGTAATTCCTCTTTGACGGTAGCAAGCTGTCCGGCAAGCTCGGTGTGGGTCGCTTTCAGCTTGTCGTACTCGGATTGCAGGGCATCCAGATTCACATTCAAATCAACGCCATGCTTTTTCAGAGTGCGGTACGCCTTATTGTAAGAAGTCAGTTCGTCCTTATGCTTTTCGGCAAAAGCGGCTTGCCTTGTTTTCCAACCGATTTTGATATACTTGTCATGGATTGCCTTGTGGGTCTGGCAGTCGGCAACCGCAGTCTGAATAGCGGTAATGACTTTCATGCGGTCAGATGCGGTTTTCATTTCCTTGCTGATTACTCCGGCTCTCTGGTTCACGCCTTGCAGGGTGGTGTCCAAATCTTCCAGAGTGAAAAGCTCATGTTCTTTCAAATAGATCAGAGCTTTGGAGACTGCTTTCAAATCATCGGCTGTGCCTTTCTGCTGTCCATACCTCGACCAGTCGCTGCGCTCAGCCTTTCGCAAATTCATATAATCACGGACCAGAGTGGAGAGGTCGGGCGAAGCGTTTTTCTTTTCGGCTTCCATTTCCGCAAACGCTTCTTTGGTGGCAGACACAATATCAGCAATCCAGTCTCGCAGACTTTTGATGGTACTGCGGATAGCGTTCATCATGCGGTTAGCGGCTTTAATGTCTCGGTTGAGATTGCCGATGTTGGTTTCAATGCCTTTGCGTTCCAGCGCACAGACAGCAGCTCCCATGTGAACGGTCGGGATAATATCAAGTCCCTGTCTTTCATAGCTTTCATAGGAACGCATATCCACACGCTCCGCACTTCCGGCAAGTTCCAGATATTTATTCTGGATAACTTCCCATCCGTGTCTCCATTCCTCGGCGTGGTACTGCTCGTTCCAGTCAACGGTATCTTCCTTATGGCTTTTCCATCTGCCGGAGGGGAGCTTGATGCGTTCGCCGTTCTCGTCAAGGTCATAAACCTTGCGGCTCTTGGGAAGCCACTTCCCATTTTCATCAATGGCTCGCATGGTCAGCATGATGTGGCAATGGGGATTGTGTCCTGGTGGATCGGGGTCATGGATTGCAAAATCACAACACATTCCCTTTGACACAAAATGTGCTCGGCAGTATTCCTGCAACATCTGCGGACACATTTCAAGCGGCACTTCTCTGGGCAGGGCAACAACAAACCGCCTTGCAAGCTGTGAGTTCCATTGCTTCTCCACTTCCTCGGCAGAGTTCCAGAGCGTTGCTCGGTCTGCATATTCCGGCGGTGCATGGGACGGGAGCATGATTTCTGTGTAAACAACCTCATGCTGTTTTCTTCGGTGGTCCTTCGATTTCTGATCATATTCGGAAAACAGTTTTTCTCCGGCTTGGTAAGCTGCTCCGGCAACAGCAGAACTGCCTTTGCTTCGCTGAACAATTCGTATTTCCAGATGGGGTATGGGCATTTTGTTTGAACCTCCTTTCTCGGTGCAATAAAAAATGACCGATACTTTTCAGCAGCGGTCAGATGGGAAAAGTATAAAACTTGCTGACGGTGAATGATTGCTTGCAATCGTTCACCGGCGGCAAGTCTACAAAGGGGTAGCTGGCAAAGCCAGCGCAGGGGAAGCGTAGCTTCCTCTGGATGATTGGAGCAAAGGACTTTTGCGGAACTCATCAAGCTCCCTGCAAGGGGCTTTCGGCAGAACGCAATCACCATCTTTTAGGTGGTGTATAATTGCGCCCTGTTTTACAACAGGGTTTTTCAGCTCCCGTTCGGTTGCTCCATTTCTTTTCGGTTCTCAATCAGCAGATTCAGCTTCTTTTGAACCGCTTCGCTGTGGAAGATGAAAGTCAAAAGCTCCATCACATCATCATCGGTTAGGACAGTCGGCTCCTTCAAAAAGGTTTCCAACATTCCGGCACGGGTGCAAAGGCGGTGAGTTCGCTCGCTTCGGGTAAGCTGCTTGATTTCACTTTCCAGTCTTTTCTCCCTGTGCTTGGCTGCGGTCAGCTTTCGCTCTGCAACATACTGTTCGTGTTCCAGCTTTTCCAATTTCTCGTTGGGCATAGGGTCAGCTCCTTTCGCAATAATGGGTAAAACAAAAGCGACCAACTTTTTACGGTTGATCGCCTTTGGCTTGTCCACTATATTCAGTTTTCGTATCTACTATCTTTGAACTGGCTTTTATCAACGTACAAGTCAAATGCCAGAACAGTTAATCCTATATCCACATTCATGTCCTGCCGATGATATTTACACTTCCAGACATTCGCTTGCGGCTGAATGTAGGAAACCGCATTTGTATCAACCCAATTCTTGATTTTGGACAGAACCCCTTGGAAAGACTGGTTTTCTTTATTGAAGATTATTACCGAAACTTTCAAATCTCTCCATGTGGAATAGTTGATAACCTGTTGGATTGCACTTTGGAACATTCTCTCGCCATGCCATATTTTGCATTCACCGATGAAAGCCGCTTTGTTTTCAAACTCAATATGAATATCTGTTTTTCCAATTTTGCGGAAAGTTTCTCCCGTTACAGCTTCATAATGCGTATTGAGTGTTGCTAACAAATGGTCTCTGAGTTCTTCTTCGGTATTGGCAAAATATGTCCTCGCAGTTTTTTCCATTGCTGTTCCGCACATCGTAATGATGTTGTTGATATTCGCATAATCAGCATCACTAATGCATGGCTCAGGTGTTGCCGGAGCAACCGTGGGCTTCACTGACGGTTGACGAACAATTCGTTTCAGTTGTATCGGCTTGGTATTGGGAGCGTTCTTGCTTACTGTCAATGGAATCTGCAAGGCAGTACTAATGGCAGAAAAAGAATCTGCTTTCTTTTTTCGCTCCTCTAACAACCGGAGTGCTGCTGTCGTTAAGTTGTTATTGTATGACACTACCTCAGCATTTACATAGCCGATCATTTTTTTATAACTTTCGAACTCACGCTCAAATTGATTCTGAACATATTCAGCCATAGCTTCGCCTTTATCTTGAAGTTCCTGCTTTGTATATTCAAAATCCAGCGTAAAACTTCCACATTCTTCATCATGGGGGCTTACAAAACTTTGTGTTGCAAATCTTGATAGAATACGGCTGCCTGGCTGTAGCTCAAATAAGTCTGGCTCTCCGTCAAACGGAATTTTGAATGTCACTCGAACTCCGTCTATCTCAAAGAAATCTCTTTCATAAGGATGTCCACGGAAAGGATTTGCCCTTTTGACTTTTGTTTCAGAAAGTGTTTTCTCAATATTTGTTTCAAAAATCGAAATGGGGACAACGGAATACTTTGTTGCAAGATAATCCGCCCATTCTTCAAAATTACAGGAGACAATTTCCGCATCACTCATTTGCTCCACTTCTGTTTTCATTTTACTGTAAAATGAAGCAAAATAGTTTCGTGCATCTGCCCCATTGAAAAACTCCTTGCAACATCCCCATCTTGTTGTATAATACATTTTCTCACGCCCCTTTCTTTAAGCCGAAGCAACCAACTTTTTACAGTCGATCGCCTTTGGCTTAGTCATTATTTTCTGTTTTTATATTCGTGTTCCATACTTGAACCGTTAGAATGTTTGCAATAAGGACAAACATCATCTTCACGAAAACGATGTCCAATCATTTGAGGCTCTTGTTTCTGTCGATATACCATTTTACAATTCTGACACTTTACAATTTTTTCACCTTGATAATCTTTTCCATATGCGGTTGCTCTGTAGCTGAACATTGTCATTAAAGCATCGTAAGAAACATCATACGCAACTGGCGTTCTGGGATTTCTTGCGGCTTCTTGTGATGCAATATCGCACCACGCTTGAAGTCTCCGCAGCATTTCTGCACCCTGCGCTCGTTGCGATTCGACCAAAATTGGCATATCTTTGATTGACATTAACTGCAAGAAATAATCCATCTGCTCTTTTACACGGCGGTACACTCCAGGGAACTTTACCTGTTCGCCAGAAGATAATCTCATTATTTCTTGTCCCCCTGCGGAAAATTGGTCTCTGATATGAGGGTCAACTACGCCTTGAGAAGTCAGCCACAAAGCGTATCTATCGTAGTCTCCGCGGAAAACTTCTGGATAATTAACACATCCATAAGTAGTATAGCGTCTCTTTTCTTCGGCAGGAACTTTTCCCCAAATTCGGATTTTAGCAGAAACCGCTTCGTCAGCGGCATCTCCTGCCCACCATAAACTTTCTCCCTCTTTCAACTGACTGCGATAATATTTTGAAACAGGAGCTACTGGATTTTCCATTAAGCGTAGTTCGTCATAAGAAACGCCCATTTTATCAAAAATTGTTTCACCCTTACGCAGTCGCATATCAATTAAGTATCGTGGCATATGAGTTACGGCAATGCCAGAAAGACATTCTTCATAAGGGCGAGATAAAAACTCAATAGGGTTGCCACCCAATTTTCCGAATGTCATAAAGATGCGTTCCACATCTGCAATTCTTGACGATTCCAGAATACTACTACCTGTGGATGTCCAATGGTTATCTTTTGTGCTTTTAACTTCAACTCCATAAAATCTTGCGGCTACAATGTCTGGGAATTTCTGTCCGGAGACTTTTTCTATCGTATTCTCAAATACAGTTCCTTTGGCACATTCATCAAGCGCAGCTTTCACATCATCCTCCAGAGGATTGCCACCACGACTTGCGTAATACCTTGGTCTTTGAAGCGCATCGTGATTGAGAAGTTCGTCAGTTCGTTTCATTAATGAAACAAACTCTGGCATAGCTGGTTTTGGATTTACTGATACTATCATATCTCATCCTCCTCAAAGTAAAGCAACCATTTTGCTTCGATTGTTTTGGCAATATGGTATGCTAAAACACAAGGAACGGCATTTCCGATTATCTTATATGCATCACTTGAAGATACTCCCTTGTTAAATTCCGTTTTCTTCAAAATGAATTGATAATCGTCGGGAAATGTCTGTATGCGTGCGCACTCACGAATAGATAATCTTCTTTCTTTCAGCCCTGCTTCTAATTCCTCTATGTGTTTACCACCATGTTCGGTACTCAATCTTCTGAACTCGATGTTACCATGATGTTCAGATCTGATTGTCGGACCGACTGAATCAAGTTTAATTTCTGTTTGACCTTGACAATGCGACCCCATATACTTCGCCTGTGAATATTTCTTTTGTGAAATATCGGTGCTTTCTTCTGGTTCTGCTAAACCGATAAATGCATCAGCACAAGTTACTATCGGATAAAGTTTATCCCCATGCGTTTTTACAGGATATGGGTCGTACTGTTCGGGAATTACAGTTTGTGTTAATGCTTTTTTTGCATCTTCCGTCATTGCGCTTTTCTTAAATCCAAAGAAAATTACACGCTCACGAGACTGGGGAACACCATAGTCTGGCGCATACAATACTTTTGCAGGAACAACAATATAACCACCATTGCCAGCTTCTGCAAAATCGTGTTCAATGATTTCCTTGACATCTTCAAGGTTAGTCAGCCCTTTAACATTTTCAGCAATAAAGAGTTTTGGACTGGTCAAGGAAATAACTTCTCGCATCCACATATAAAGTTGCCCGCGGCTCTCTACCGACGGTTCATCACCCGTTAAGGCAACTCCGAGATGGCTTTTTTGAGAATTAAATCCAAGGCGTTTTCCTGCAACAGAAAAGTCTTGGCATGGAAAACCGCCTGTTACAATATCAATATCGTCTGGAAATACTTTTTCTCCGGCTCTGGCTCGCTTGACGAGATCAACAATACTATCAAGATGATAAATATCGTTGGCGTTGTCCTTACGCTGACCGAAGTAGGACACCCATGCTGCTTTTGCATCTGGACGAATATCATTTGCAAAAACAGTATCAAAGATTGTAGGTGCGACACGAACCCAATCACCCAAAGTTTCTTTTATCCAATCGGGATGAAGGTCGCTGTTAATGGATTTTTTGAGACAAACAAAGTCTCCTTCAAAACCGATGTCCATTCCACCGCAGCCAGAAAACAGAGATAACATTTTCATTTGCTGGTACTCTCCTCAGTTACATTGTTTGAAAACTCCATAATATCATTTGGAGTACACTCTAAAGCTAAACAAATCTTTCCGATAACTTCGACCGAAACAGATTCATCTTTGCTCAAATGTGCCAAGGCGTTGCTACTTATTTTTGCCGTTCGCATTAAATCAACTTTCTTCATTTTCTTGTCGATTAGCATCTTCCAAAGTTTATCATAGCTAACAACCATAAGGGCACCTCCTTGTCAAACTAATTTACTATATCACAAAAATCTCTGAAATTCAATATTTTTACGCAAATTTACAAATAAAATTCTAAATTCTCAAATTTATTTTTACCGCGTCGATGAGATTGCTTTAAGCCATAAAACCGTTGTGTTACGCTCTTTTTCATGCTTTTGGTGTAGGACGATACTTTATCTTCCCTTATGTAGATGCGGTCAAAACATCGGATGCAGACCCGACATTTTGACCGCATATCAACCCTAAACGCTACATTATTCCGTCTGACTGGCGAAACCGTTTTGCTTGGCGTTCTCGCTTGCTTTTCGTCTACGTTCCTCGCTATACGGCGGTTGCAGACGGATGGACAGTCGGGATTTGTCCAGAACATAGGATACGCCGCCTTGCTCGTGGGTCTTTTCCAGTCGGCAAAGGTCGGGGTGCTTCTTGGAGAACGTCTCCAGTCTGTTCCTCAATCCGGCGTTGTAGGTCTGGATGTGTGCTGCGTCCTCACCCTCGTTAAACAGGACGATGGTTTCCTTTTCGTACTTCGTCAGCTTACTCATGCAATCTCTCCCTAATGGAAATCGGCTGATTGTCGGAGTGGTACTTGTGTTGGGCGAAGTGTTCCACTTCCAGTCTCATGTTGTAGAAGAAACAGCGATACCATCTGTCGCAGCTTTCGTCACTCAGCTTGACTGCCAGAGTGAAGAACAGCTTCTTTGCCGCAGGATCGGGAGCAAGTGCCGCCGCAAAACGCAAGCGTTCAACGGTGGCATCACGGTTCGGACAGCCAAAGGCATAAAGGGCTTTCTTCTCATTCATAGACATTCTCATTGATTTTTCCTCCTTGAATATTGGTAAAAATAAAAGCGACAGAGACTTCACAAGGAAATACCTGTCGCTTTGTTGTCGATATGAAATTGTTGGGTCAGGACTTGATAAATTCACGCAGTCCGTAATTGATGGCGGCTATTCTGATAATCAACCATTCAGCAATATGAGGGATGATAAAGACCACAAAGGCAATCGCCAGCATTCGGAGTGTATCTGCTCCTGTGCCGATACCAAACATCCATCCGGCAACCGCTATCAGGAACATCAGCCCTGCAAGCAGATTGAATATGACGGTCGAGAACTGCGTGAGGAAGATACCGACCCATTGTATCAGGGTGACTGCCGCAATCAGCGGCAGTACCAGTAACTTAAAAAATATCTTTATCAGAGCCATGTTTTTCTCCTTACTCGGTATGTGGGAAGAATGGGCTGCGGAAGATTTCGCACATCAGCAGAACGCCCATTGTGAACCCATACTTAAACTGACACTCGTTTGTCATGTTGCTCTCGTCCGCATGGCTGTCACAGAGTTTTTCAAGCAGGGCGTAGTCCTCTTTGCTCAGCTTTCCCTCGAAATAGGTCATGGTTTCGGAAATATGTGAGGCGGTCTGTCGGAACTTGTCAGACTTCGGCACAATGTCCTCGCTTGCGTAAATCCCACCATTAAACAATGCTTCTAAAATCATATTTCTTCGCTCCTTTCTCAGCAGTAAATCAATTCGGCTTTGATGGTTTCCTCTGCCTGTGCAACGCAAGCGTTCATCTGGCGAATCCATTCAAGCTGGTTTTCTGCTTTGAGCTTCTCGGTCACGCCATAGTATTCCATCAGCTTTGGAAGAATGATGTTCATCCGGCTCTTGGCAGCGGCTTCAATCTCCGCACAATGCTCATAGAGCGTTTCGGACAGTACCATATCGGAGAAAGTGATGGGGTGTGCCAGTCGTAGATACTCCTTTCGCATACGCCCCCATTTTCCGAGACGGATATTGGGATTCCTCAGTTTAATGTCAGGAATGTAGTAGTCGCCGCACTTTATAAAATTCAGTTCCATAGCAACCTCCTTATAAATCTGTTTCATTGATAACTTCAATTTTTTCATATAGTCCAGAATCATCGTTCTGGAACAGATCACGATGATATTCCGCTTCACCCTGCGAGTGATAGAAGTATTCTTCATCGGGCTTGGCATCCTTACGGATAAATCGTACTATCCACATACTCAAGCTCCTTTCTGCGGTGCGATTTTCGGTTCTAACTTCGGCATATTGCTGACGGGGACAAATACGCCCTTTGCCACATCTTCGGCTCGAAGTGCGTTATTCTTGGCATCCATTTCAGCCTTTTTCTTGGCTTTGATTTTGTCCTCATAGCGTTTCTGTGCGCCGCTTGCTTTTCGCTTCAAATAATTCTGATGCAGTCTGTCCTTGCGTTCCTCACGTTTACGGATTTCTTCCAGTTCTTCTGGGGTCAGTTCCTCTTCCATGAAATGGGGTGGTACAAACTTGCCAACGAAGTTGAAATAAATCTCGATTTCCTGCGTGGTCTGGATGCTGCCTTTGCGGTCACGCTCATGGACAAGGATTTTATCAATAAACTCATTCAGCATGGCAATGGTCAGATTATCGAAGTTCTCATATTTCTCAATCAGAGAAATAAAGCGTTCTGCGGACTTCTTGTTTTTTTCGTGGGATTCCAGAAATTCTTCCAGAGCTTTCACCTCGGATTTCAGTTCAGCCTGTTCCTTGCCGTACTGTGCATCCAGAGTGGCATATCTGGTATCCGGCAGCTTGCCCAGGATGTTGTCCTCATAGATTTTGCAGAGCAGGACTTCCAGTTCGTTCAGTCTGTTCTGTGCTGCGGTCAGCCTGTTTCGCTTCTTTTTTACATCAGAAGCAAAATGACTGTCCTGTGCTTCCTGCACCACACGGACAAATTCGACTCGGTCATGCTGTGCATACTCGGCAATGGCTTTCAGCAGATCTGAAATCAGTTCCAGAACCACGCTTTCATTGATGCGGTGCTGTGTCTTGCAGAGCGTTCCACAAGGGACTTTGGTGTACTGGGAGCAAGTGTACTGTGAGATACGCTTGCCGTTGTTGGTGCGGTGAACATACATCTTGCCACCGCAATCCGCACAATACATCAAGCCCGTCA
>SFGN01000086.1 GCA_004556565.1 Lachnospiraceae bacterium
AAAACAGCTGGGAGATATCCCATGCTCATTACACCATGCAGCATCTGTCAGGCCGCTTTGTCTGCATTCGGTTACCAGTTCCATCCATTCATCCAGAGAGCGCCCCGGAGTACGTTTACTGCTCATAGTGAAACCTCCAATTGTAGTGATTTTCATCTATCAAATCAATAAAAAGAATATATTGCAGAAAAGGAATACCAGCAAATTCCTTTATTTTTTCTTATATCTGTCTATCAAATTTCACTATATCTTCATCTAAAATATAATTTACCGTGCCAAGATAATCTCCTTCTCCATATCTTGGTATTGTTATATTTTTTCTTTTTACAACCTCCCTATACCATTTCACCGCAGTCGGAGAAGCAATATATCTCTTGAAATCATCGATGGTTGGTTGGCTGTTTTCCCATATTTTCTCTTTTTTATAAATCTTCGGCCCACTCCATATCTTTACATACTGGCCATTGTCAGAAAAAAACCTGATTAGAACGGACTCATCGACAATTCTTATGCCATCAATTTCCAGCGATGTAAAGCTATCTATATTCGTGCAGACCAATTGAATCATTCGTTCTTCCGGATAAGGTTCAGGAGGAAGAAATCCATTAGTTATATCTCTAATCAAGGCCCAATCCCTTAATAAAACTTGCTTCCTTAGTTTAAGCTGTTTTATGGCCTTCTTTATCTCTTGGCGGTCTTCATAGTAACGTTTGGGATCGTAAGGTGTCACCAGATGCTTTATTTCAATTATCACAACATGATTATCAAATAAAGCTATAACATCAAAATCTGTATTTCCTAAAGATGATTTAAATTCTATTTTATCTGCATAGACATTCCATAAGGAAGACTGTGACAATTTATTTCTTAAATAAGATTCATACTCATCTCCAATTGCCGCCCGCTTTATTTTATAATCCAGCATAATCTGCTCAAGCATTCGGGTGATATTAATTTGCCGAATCAAATTAGGGGCAAATAAAACCCTTTTACCACTTATTTGAACCAACGGTTTTGAGAATAAATCGCCCTCTTTCCCGCGTTGCGGATAATATATAAACCACTCCACCAGCTTAGCTGCTGTATTTAAACTCTTGCCATATAATCGTGAAAAACTTTTAATTAGCAAATCAATATCAACTACTGGACATAGATAATTAAACCGATCATGTTCAATCTCTTCCCAATTATGATTTAAGATATTTGAATAAATTTCGCTCATTGTCACCAAAAATTCATGCACTTCAAGGAAGTCATTCAATTCACCATATGGTAACGTTTGCCTTAAATAGGCTGGAAAAATATCCGTCTGCTTTATAATTTTCATTGTGCAGTTAGCAGATAAATTACAACGCAAGTAAACCTCCAATTCCAGTTCAAAAATGCTCTTCCACAAATCCAACTTTATTTTCTTGGCAAGGCGTATTATAAACTTATTCCCATTAATTATTCTATTTTGATTTGATATCAATAAATCAATACTATTTTGAAATCTTCTGGCCTCTCTGCGTATTCCTGCAACAAAATCAATCAGGCTCGCTTCATTGGAATTGGGCACAAAAACTGTAATATCATCATCTGTATCCGTTTTTCCAAGTTTTACAGAGTAATCCTTATATATATAAAGGGACCATAATCCGTTTATTAATTCACAAAAATTTGAATGATGAACGAACTTCATAATATCCGGACATTGCAAACATTGCTCATATATTAGATTATCGCAAGGTTTTTCAAAATTACTGTCATAATAATATAAATAAGGAATTGAATAATCTATCAGCTCTATTAGATTTTCGCTATTCTGTGATGTTGAATATCTCATACCAGGATAGATTTCAGATTCTACATTTGCAACCAAATGCTTTATCCCTGTGATTGGCTTTTTACCATCTATGTTATTCAACTCAATACCAAGTTTATGCTGATCCTCAAATAACGAAATTAATGCCCTCAATTGATAATCCAATGGATAATTCATAAATTCCGTATTTTCTCTGGCAGCATTATTTTTTTTCATGTTACTATAAATAGCCTCATAAGCCAACCCCAGTTCCATCATCATAAATCCAAAGTCTGTTTCATATTTTTCATCCATTGACATTATCATCTGTACTAAAGATTCTAAATCTGAATCTTTGTAATTATATGAAATTGGCGAGCCAAGAAGGTTGCGATACAATACAATCTTTTTAAATTTCTCCGGATTTCCTTGATATATGTTGTATAGTTCCTTAATGTCCATTTTAAACCACCTTTTAAATTACAATTTCAGCCATCTAATCATCTAACCCCATTATACAATATACCGAAATAAAAATACAGCAGTGTATATACTCTCATACATACACTGCTATATCATACAGAAAACTTTAGGTCAGTTTACAAGAGACTACACGCAGACCGTGAAACGGGCTGCTGACAACAAACGGCGGTATGCTCCCGGAGAGGGCAGCATACCGCCTGTTTTGTTGTCTGGGGAATCCAAAGGGGCTTGCCCCTTGGCACACGACTTTGCGAAGCAAAGTGTAGTGTGTTATACGCTCTGTCGGCGTTGCCGTGAAAATGCCGTTGCCGCCGTGGAGGGCAACGGCATTTGAAGCGGCAGGAAAACAGGCTGTGCTTGCGGGGCGGGATGCCACAAGCGCAGGACTGTTTTCGCCAGCAAACAGGGCGTATATGAAGCCCCCGGCCCTCGCCCCCGCTTGGACATCGGGTCAAGTTAGCCCGATGTTGTGTATAGACACTCGGCAAAAATAGCAGAACGGACGGCAACCGTCAAGGCTGAAATGAACGGGCTTACGCCCGACCTTGACCGCCGCCGCCCGTCCCGCTGAATGGGTAGACAAGACGGACAATCCCATACTGTGCTTGTCCGCCGTCAAAGTTATTTTGAGGCTGTCCGTTCTCTCAAAATTAGAGTGGGCGGGAAAGCCATTTTAGGGCTTTCCCGCCTTGATTACTCATAAGCAAAGACGGGCAAGGCTGTCAACGGCGGCGCTGTAAGCGCCGTTCATCTTGACCGTTGACTGGCTCGGCTGGCTTTGCTATCTCCCAGACGAGGAATTGTTGAAAGATGTTATAATGAAATCCAATATCTTTGTATTATTCCACTTTTACTTAAACCTACTGTATCAGAAATTTCGTTCTCCAACATCCCACCATTTTTAATAATCGTTCTTTGTGAAGCTACATTTCCTTTATCGCAGGTTAATAAAACCTTACTTTCTCCGAAGTCGCGACAAATGGGCAAAACCAGTTTTAGCATTTCAGACGCGTACCCTTTTTGCCTTTCTGATGGACGAATACTATATCCAATATTGCCCCCATAATTTTTAAGAAAATCCGATAATGGGTGACGAAAATCAATCATTCCGACAAGAAATTTGTCACTTTGTCTTACCGCTAAAAACACTTCTGATGGAACATATCCAGTTTTATACTTTTTTCTTAATCTTCCTTCAAAATCAATCCATTCATCAAATGAATAGACATCTTCAAGTCCTGCACAACCGTCAAAGCTATCCCCATTTTGTGACATTTCTTCTTTGTATGACATTACTTGTTCTGCATAAAGTTTACATGGCCTAACTAACATCAATCCACACATTACTTTTTACCTCGCAATTTCTCGATTGTCGCTCGCTATTTCCGTTTTCCCCGTTGCGGCACATAGCTTTTCGTCAACTCGGATTTTTGTACAATCCGGGTCAGCCATTGTTTTTCTTCCTCCGTCAGCTTGGTGTAGCGCAGTTTTGTCTGCTTACACAACACCATCAACAGGTGTTCCGCCCGACTGCCTTTGAAGTTCGCCACTTCCTCCAAATCCCGCTTGAGTTCGTCCACAATGGTATTCTCCGGGGCGCTGTCGCTCCTGCCCCTGTGTGCTTCCCGTATGTCCTCCATAATAGCGTCTATGTCGTGATGTACCCGGCTGCTGAAATAGTCGCCCTCCCGCACATGGGCGGCTTGCAGGACACCAGCGGTCTTGTCATGCTCCCCCGGCTGGTACTTCTCCATAATTTCGGCCCTCGCCACATCTACCCATGCGTTCAAGTTCTGTATCTGTGTTGCGGCGATACCCTCAACATAAATCTGTATATCGGCCAGCAGCTTGACAAAATCCGGGTGCGCCGCCAGTTCACAAAGCAAGGCGGTATCAATTCGCCCACTTTTCAGCAGGTCAATCATTTCATCACTCAAACGCAGGTCTGCAAGATCGTCGTTTGGGTGACTTTTTGTTTCGGTCAGCCCTAACAGATAATCAGCGGTCACGCCGTAAAACTTCGCCAGCTTGATAAGGGCATAGTGGCTGATGTCCTTGAAGTCGTCCGCTTCATAGCTGCCCAGCGCAGACTTGGAGAGTTGTGTCTGCTCCGCAAGCTGTTCCAGCGTCAGCCCACGCTCCACACGCAGGTCTTTCAAGCGTTCCTGTATTGTCAACGCCAATCTACACACCCCCTCTTATGCTTATTTCATGCTTTCTTGACACTCGCTGCACTCTCTGTCATGGATAGAAATGATACCTCCGCATTTGGGACAAGTATATTTCCCTTTCTGCTGTTCCATGAACCTTTCCAAACCGTGCTGACGAACAAACTCGCTGTTCTCCATAAGGCTGGTCTGATACCTTTTGTTGTAACTTTTTTCAAGGTTTTTAATCAGCTTGCAAGGATAATCGGGACATTCAAAACAATAGGACAGCCCTTTGCCCTTGATACAATCTTTTATCTTGCATTTGCGGCAGTGTTCCGGTTTGCCCATGTCGCTGTTCAAGCAACCGGCACACGGCTTTTTATGATAACAATGCTTATAGCAGACCAAACAGTTCATGCCGCAGGGGGCAAACATAGCCGTATCCATTTTTTCTGTTGGCATTTTCATGGCTCGCCCTCCTTGTCAGCTTACGGTTTCTTTCATTCTACCACAATTCCGAGAGCGTGGAAATAGTGTGTTTTCCAGCGGGATTTCCAACCTTTCGGATATACGGGACGGGCGGTCAAAAAAGTGTAGACTTGTGTTAGTTCATCGATGGACAAGCACAAGTGAATGACCGTCCGAAAGAGATATTACCGGCTGGGGAAGTACGCCGTGACCCCGCTTCTGGCCACTGTCCCGAAGTAGGGAGAGCGTACCAATGCCGGGATACGCCGCAGGAATGGGGTAGGAACGGCTTTCGGGGAAAACGGCAGTAAAGCGAAAATGGAGGAACGCATGAGCAAAAAAATACCAGGGATAGAGCGCACACCGGGCGGCGGCTTGCCCCGCATGACCCCGGCGCAGTGCAGACGGGCAAACGCCCTCATTCGCAAAACCTGCTGCAACTACGATAACGGCAACTGCCTGTTGCTGGACGATGGGGAGGAATGTGTCTGCCCCCAGTCTATCTCCTATTCCGTCTGCTGCAAGTGGTTCCGCTGGGCAGTGCTGCCACAGGACAAGGCGCTGGAGGCGGAGATATTCCGCAGCGCCAGCGTGAAGCGGTGCGCCGAATGCGGGGCGGCTTTCGTCCCCCGTTCCAACCGGGCAAAATATTGTGAAGCCTGCGCCAGACGGGTACATAGGCGGCAGAAGAACGCCAGCGACCGGAAACGGCGCAGGGAAACGGACAAATAGGGGCTGACAAAAGCCCGTAAATCAAGGACTTTTCCGGGCTGTCCGCAGGAGGGAGGATTGATAGATTGCCGCAATACGCAATCCTGCGATTTGCAAAGCACAAGGGCAACCCGGCAAGGCCGCTGGAAGCCCATCACGAACGGCAGAAAGAAAAGTATGCCAGCAACCCGGATATTGACACAGCAAAGAGCAAGTACAATTTCCATATCGTTAAGCCGGAGGGACGCTATTACCACTTCATTCAGAGCCGCATTGAACAGGCCGGGTGCAGGACACACAAGGACAGCACCCGGTTTGTCGATACGCTGATAACCGCCAGCCCAGAGTTTTTCAAGGACAAGCCCCCAAAGGAGATACAAGCCTTTTTCCAGCGGACGGCTGACTTTCTTATCCAGCGGGTAGGCCGGGAGAATATCGTGTCGGCAGTGGTACACATGGACGAGAAAACGCCCCACCTGCATTTGACCTTCGTTCCTCTGACACAGGACAACCGCCTGTGCGCCAAAGAGATTATCGGGAACAGAGCCAACCTCACAAAGTGGCAGGACGATTTTCACGCCTACATGGTAGAGAAATATCCTGACTTGGAGCGTGGGGAGAGTGCCAGCAAGACAGGCAGAAAGCATATCCCCACCCGCCTTTTCAAACAGGCGGTTTCCCTCTCCAAACAGGCAAGGGCGATTGAAGCGGCGCTGGATGGCATCAACCCGCTGAACGCAGGGAAGAAGAAAGAGGAAGCACAATCTCAAAGACCAGATGTTAGTGCTTGCGCCCCATGAGGGGATTGTCCCGTCGGAAACATGGCTGGCCTGCCGCAAGAAGCTGATGAACAACATGAAAATCCAGTCCGCCCGAAAAGCCACCCACACATGGCTGGCAGGAAAAATCAAGTGCGGTAACTGCGGCTATGCGCTTATGAGTATCGTCAACCGGGTAGGCCGTCAATATCTCCGCTGTACGAAACGGCTGGACAACAAAAGCTGCGTCGGGTGCGGCAAGATTTACACCGCCGAACTGGAAACGGTAGTCTATCAGCAGATGGTAAAAAAGCTGGAAAGCCACAAGATGCTGACGGGCAGGAAGAAAGCGGCAAAGGCTAATCCTAAAATCCGCCGCCCTGCAAGTGGAACTTGCCCATGTGGACGGCGAGATTGAAAAGCTGGTGGACAGCCTGACGGGGGCGAACAATGTCCTGCTCTCCTATGTGAATGTGAAGATAGCGGAACTGGACGGGCGCAAGCAGGAACTTGTGAAGCGGATAGCGGACTTGACCGTGGAAGCCATCAGCCCGGAACAGGTCAGCCAGATTTCCGGCTACCTCGACACTTGGGACAGCGTATCCTTTGACGACAAGCGGCGGGTGGTGGATTTGATGATTACCACCATAGCCGCCACAAGCGAAGCCATCAACATTACATGGAAAATCTGATGGGCAGCACACCTCCCGTCAGACCGTTACCCTGTGTAGTCCCTTGTAAACTGTACTTTACCTAACTATAAACTTCTTTCACTACTTCCATTTTATCAGTATCGCGTCTGTATGTGAATATCATATCCGACAAAAATCCTTCTTCATCCGGACTATCAGAATTGACGCTAGCTATTAAACTGCGAATCTCCTCTGGCCGTATAATGCTGACAGGATGAATAACTGCATAATCATAGTTAAGGAATACAATATATAAATCTTCCCCTAAGATATCACTTAATTTTTTTGCTACTCCAGGAAGGAAAATTGAAACTGCTCCATTGAATATGACTTCATTTGTAACCCCAACCATATCATATCCAGCATCCTTTTGAAATATATCGGTATCCATAACAGAATATGCCTCAAGACCTGTCAACATAATTGGCGGGAATAAATTATATGTATTCGTAAATGCCTCTTTTATTACCTCTTCTTTTCCTTTATTCCATATCTCCAGGTACTCGGAACTCACAGCACTGCTTACATAGGCTCCATGAACAAAGCCAATATGAATATAGACAGTCAAAGCAATGTCACCAATTAAATCGTACATACCGTCTTTTAACTTTTCCATATGTTTTACATAATTAATCGGTCGAATAATCAGGTGACTTCGTATCTGCTCATAATCATCAGCGACTTCCAGCGGGCTGATTTTTCCAACTTCCCCAGCCTGTCTCAGTTTACTTTCCACTATTCTCAAAATATGTTTCAAATCCATTTTGTCAAATGCAAGTGCTTCATATAATTCCTGTGTATGGAAACTCAATTCGTAAGTTCCATTCATTTTTTTTCCTTGCTTGCTCACCACCAGTAAATCCAAGGTTCTCCCATTGTTCTGTGGTGTTGTCCTAAATTCTATACTCGTTCCATTCCATCCTTTTGTTACTTCGCGTATTTTCTGGCAAAGCGCCGCAATAAATTCTTCATATTTCATATAAGCCTCCATTTCATGCCACTATGGTCAACTATCTTTTTTCATATTTGTATAATAACTACGGAACAATGTCATTATGGTATCAAATCCTGCCTATGAGATTTTCCATCCATACATCATCAAAATTATTATTATATTTCTCTTTGAGCGCTTTAATAAGTTTAAGTTTTAGGGAAAACAAACTGTCGCTTAAGCTTTGGCAGCTATGTGTTGTATGACGCAAAAGAAAACAACTCTGTTTTAACGCTAAAATCTGAGTCACTAATTCTTCTATCGCAGGATTTGAATCTACAAAATCTTCCACATCTTCAATCCCATCATGCAACTCAAAATATTCCCAAGATGTATACACCGGATAGGGAATCAATCTTCCATCTATCCTGATATTTCTGTTAATATAGTCTCTCATCCCATATCCTCTTCTTAT